>JALULR010000243.1 GCA_027056155.1 DHVE2 group archaeon | reverse complement strand
ATCCAGACTGGCTCGTTGCAGTGGGCGGGGGTAGCATTATCGACTCTGCGAAGCTAGCATGGGTATTTTACGAAAATCCCGAGATTGGCTGGCCCGACATATACCGCAGAAACATACCACCTCTGAGAAACAAGGCAAAATTCGTTGCTGTAGAAACCACAAGCGGCACAGGCACGGGAATATCCGCTGCGGCAGTAGTAGAAGATAATAAAAAAATAAAACATGGTATAGTTAGTCCGCATCTAGTTCCGGATATTGCGGTATATGACCCAAACTTTTTAATGAGCATGCCTCGTGATACCCTAATTTATTCAGGCATGGACGCACTTACGCATGCCATTGAATCGTATGTATCAAATATAGACAACGTTGCAGCAGATACTCTTTCGCTCAAGGCTATTGAGCTCATCTTTGAAAATTTCAAGCAGAGCATAGCGGGCATGGAGTGGGCTCGCGCACAGATGCACTATGCAAACATGCTCGCAGCCATGGGCTTTGCAAACTCGCGCTTGGGGTTGTGTCACGCGGCGTCGCACAAGATTGGCGGGCGCTATGGAATCGCACACGGTAAAATAAACGCAATACTGCTTCCTCACTTCATACGCAGCACATCTAAATATACCTCGAGATACAGGGATATTGAGAAATTATTGCACATTGAAGACCTCGCTAGTGCCGTGGAAGAGCTAAACAGAGATTTTAGAATACCGCTGCACTTCCCAGAAATCAAAGGAAAAATGGATAGAATTGCAGATGAGATTATGAAAGACCCGCTTATGAACTACAACCCCGGTAAAATGAGCCGCGAAGAGGTGTTAGATTTTCTTCACGAGGTAGTGGGTGAATGATTTGCCACTTGAATATATGCCTAAAGAATTGCTATACCTCTACTTTTTGCTCATAATATCCATCATAGCGGCGGCGGGCATGCTAGCTCAAATGTCATATTTTAAAATGAAGAGAAAGAAGCGCATGCAAGAGCTAGGCATCAAGCTTAAAAAATCAAAGAGAAAAGAGGATATAGTGCTCCATGGCTCGGAATATTATGTATGGCGCGGCGCTTTCGCAGAGCCTGTAATCTTAAAAGATGAAAAAAAGCAAAGATTGATGAAAGAAGATACGATGAGCATTGAGAGCTGGCTAGATTTTCTAGTGGCAAAAGAGCGCCACTGGGCAAAGCAAGCTAAGCGGGAGATAAAAATACTGATGCTTTACCCCAGAGCCATGATTGTCTCTTTTTTAATAGTGCTGATACTAATCATTACAAGCTCTCAATTTACCACCATGCACCTAATAATACTCGCTACCATCATCTTGCTAATTCCATTTTACGAGCTTTTTACTGCAAGAGTTTTGATGAAAAGGCACATTGGGCTGAGATTTACCATCTTTCCAAAAGATGACCTCAGAGCAACGCTCGCTGAGATTGAAAAACTAGTACCATGCGCAATAGCCATTGTAAATGAGGAAAAAATCAAGATAGTGATGCATTGCAAAGAACCAAAAGCCGAGCTTTTAAGATTATGGAATACGGGCAAGGTGAATAGGATTATTTAGGCATGGCAAACTTTAATTTCTAAAAGCCCATGCCCCTTTATGTTCTCAGACAGGGTTAAGAATATTGAGCTATCAGGAATACGCAAGATTTTTGACTTAGCACACGGGGAAGTAATCAACCTGGGGCTCGGCGAGCCCGATTTTCACCCTCCGAAGGTGGTAAAAGAAGCTATAGAAGAGGGCGTTAAAAAAGGCTACAATAAATACGGGCCATCAAAGGGCTTTCCAGAGTTAAGAGAGCTCATTGCACAGAAATACTCACACTATGGGGATTTTACCGCAGATAATGTCCTTATAACAGTAGGCGCAACCGAGGGTTTCATGGCCACAATACTGAGCGTAGTTAATCCCGGCGATGAAGTACTTTACCCGGACCCGGGGTTCGTGCTTTATAATCCACACATAAAGATAGCTGGTGGCAAGCCTGTGCCATATCCTATATACCAAGAAAACGAGTTTGTGCCGAGAGAAGAAGACTTGAAAAGCAGAATCACATCTAAAACGAAAGCTATAATTCTCAACTATCCCAATAATCCCACTGGAGGCGTGCTGAGCGACGATGACATAAAGATGGTAGTGGAGCTCGCGGAGGATTTCGGGCTGCTTGTAATATCCGACGAAGTATACTTTAATCTCGTGTATGATTCTGAGCCAAAAACGTTTCTGGGTAAGTATGATAACCTGATTTTCATAAACTCGTTTTCAAAAGAGTTCGCTATGACTGGGTGGAGGCTCGGATACTTAATCGCACCAAAAGAGTATGTGGAACAAATAGGGAAGATACATTACTATACAGTAGCTTGCCCGCAGAGTCCTATAGAGTATGCGGCAATAGTTGCACTCAAAGAAGCAGCAGATTATGTGGATTTTATGAAACGGCATTTTAGGCGCAGGCGAGACCTGATGTACAAGCTTCTTAGGGAAATTGACGGCGTAGAGCCAAACTTACCAAAGGGCGCGTTCTATATGTTTCCACGCTTGCATGTGGATAATGTTGTGGAAGTTGTAAAAGACACAGTAAAACACGGCGTGCTATGCACTCCCGGCGAGGCCTTCGGTGACAACGCAAAAGACCACATTAGATTCTCTTATGCAGCGAGCGAAGAAGACATAAAGAAGGGCATGGAAATATTTGCAGAAGTTATGCAAAAACACATAAAAAATTAGAGATATTTTTTCTTCACATACTCTGTGAAGTAATCTGCATTAAGCTGCTCGCCAATACTACGCTTGAGCAACTCTTTGGGCGGGTAAATTGAACCATATCTGTGTATTTTCTCGCGAAGCCAGCTTTTTATAGGCTCAAAGTTCCTATCTCGTACATAGTTGCCAATGCTTCCAATGTCCCGCTGCATGTAGTCGGCAAACTGTGCAGATAGCAAAGTGCCAATGGTATATGTGGGGAAGTAGCCTATGGTGCCATGCGCCCAGTGTATATCTTGAAGAATGCCTTCCGCGTAATTTTTAGGTTTGATTCCAAGAAGCGCTTCCATTTGCTCGTTCCACAGCTCTGGGAGGTCTTTTGCTTTTATGCCTTCATTAATCATTATCTTTTCAATTTTGAAGCGCACCAATATATGGAAATTGTAAGTGACCACATCTGCCTCGGTGCGAATAAGGTCAGGGCGCACTGTATTAAAGTACCAGTAAAGCTCTTCTGGCGTATACTGTGAAACTTCGGGCACGTGCTTTTTAAGCACTGGATAAATTAGCTCTGCAAACTCCATAGAACGCCCAATGATATTTTCCCAGAACCGCGATTGGGATTCATGTATGCCCAGAGACACACCACCAATTATGGGTGTGAACATAAACTCTGGATTTTGCTGCAACTCGTAAAGGGCATGCCCAAACTCGTGCACAGTGGAAAGTATGCTTCTCTTAAAATCAAAACCTTCATATCGCGTAGTTATACGAACATCATTTACTCCAAATTCGGTAGTAAATGGGTGCGGCGATATATCTATTCTAGAGCGCTCGCCAAGTGGAAATCCAAACATGCGTACTATCTCTTCATTCACTTCTTTCATTGCAGGCGTGTCATATTTTAGCTTTTCAAGAGGGTGCTCTTTGGGTACCTTATCGCCAGCTAATATCTTATCTAACACGGGCTTTAGGTCAGTTTCAATTTTTGAGAATATGCGCTCTACATCGCTAGTAGTGAGCCCCTCTTCAAATAAGTCTAAAAGCGCATCGTAAGGATATTTATCGTAGCCTAAATAATCTGCCGCTTTCTTAGTAAGCTCCATTATATTATCAAGCCACGGTGCAAATTTGTCGTAATCGCCTTTTTCCTTTGCTTCTGCCCATGCGCTTGTAGCCATGCTCGTGGTCTTGCTAAGCTCCCTAACGAAATCCGGCGGAAAAGAGCTATTTATCTTTATATCTCGCTGCAGCACGCGCACAATGCCATGCTCTTCTTCGCTAAGCGAATCCTGCTCTGCTGCCTTCTCCACCATCGCTGTAAACTCAGGGTGCAAAAGCAGCTCTTGAGATAGCACGGAAAGCTCGCCTTCGGCAACGCTTCTCTCTTGAATACCCATCTTGGGCATATTTACCTCCATATCCCAACCTAAAACACTGGAGGCATGATGAATTGCCCACATTCTTCTGTATTTTTCCAATATTTCCTTTATTAGCGGATTTTCAAATGCCATAATCATCGCCAAAGCGTCACAATACCACATTATAAATAAACTTTTGCAGATTGGCACAATCGATATACATAAAAAAGCATAACGAACACTTATATTCGCAATTTCCATGCTCTCGCTGGTGATAATTATGAATTACGGAAAGGTGTTGCGTGTAAATCTGAGTACGGGGGAAGTGAAAAAAGAAGATATAGGGGAAGACATAGTGAAAAAATACGTTGGCGGCCTAGGTTTTGTGGCACATTTTCTATACAAAGAGGTGCCCAAGAACGCAGACGCGTTTGGCGAAGAAAACAAAATTATTATAGCTCCCGGAGCTCTGACAGGATTCGGCATACCCACCGCCAGCAAGACTGCGCTAGGTGCAAAGTCACCGCTAACAGGAGGATTTGGCAGAACCGTAGCAGGCGCGCCAATGGGTGTTGAGCTACGCAAAGCAGGATATAGCACGCTTATAATTGAGGGAAAGAGCACTAAGCCCGTTATTCTCCGCATCGAAGATGAGAATGTTAGCATCGAGCCCGCTGAGGAGCTCTGGGGCAAAAATACAAAAGAAGCGCAAAATATGCTCAAAGAGAAATACGGGAAGGTAAGCACCGCCGTAATAGGTCCGGCAGGCGAGAATCTCAGCAAGATAAGCGGTGTAGATTTTGAAGAGAGGCAGGCTGCAAGGACAGGTATTGGCGCGGTCTTTGGCTCGAAAAAATTGAAGGGGATAGTAGTAAAAGGTACAAAGAGCCCCGAGGTTGCAAATAAGGGAGAATTAATGCAGCTCATAGCAAAATGGGCAAAGATTATCAAAGAGCACCCTGCCACGAAGGACGATATGGGATACGGAAGCGGTGAGTTCCTGCGCTGGATGAATCAAGAGCGTGGCACGTTTCCGACGAGAAATTGGCAATGGGGCTATTTCCAGAGCTTTTACGATAATGCCAAAGAAGGCGAGCTTCTAGGTATAGACCCGTACTACTGGGTGCCAAAGTACAATCCAAACCATGAGCGAAACCCGTGCCCTAACTGTACCAAGCCTTGCTCGCAGGTGTTCACCCTAGATAAATACATGCCCGGAGAGAAGGTTGATGGCCCGGAGTACGAGACACTTTACTCACTTGGCTCCGAAATGGAAATCTCGGAGCCGCAAGCGGTGGCATATCTCAACCTGCTCTGCGACCTCTACGGCCTAGACACCATTTCGGCAGGTGTGACCATTGGCTGGGCAATGGAAGCTTACGAGAAGGGGTTATTGACTAAGGAAGACACCGACGGCCTCGAGCTGAAGTTTGGAAATGTAGAGGCGGCGGCGGAAGCTCTGCGAAAGATGGCGTACCGCGAAGGCAAGCTTGGAGAATTGCTCGCCGATGGAAGCAAGGCAGCAAGCGAGAAATTGGGAAAAGATAGCTATAAATTTGCAATACATGTCAAAGGTCTCGAATTGCCCGCCTATGATGTGCGCGGCATAAAGGGCATGGCTCTTGCAATAGCGGTTTCTTACAGAGGCGCTTGCCACCTTACTGCCGGGGTTTACGGCACTGAGCTTGTGGGCAAGTGGTGGAAGTTTGATGGCATAGATAGATTAAGCGCAGACCAAAAAGGCTTCGAGATAAAAATGCACGAGGACTTGATGCAGGTATACGACGCTACGGGCATATGCAAGTTCTCGCGCCACATGTTCTTGCTCGAAGGCATACCTGAGCTTTTGAAAGCA
>JALULR010000242.1 GCA_027056155.1 DHVE2 group archaeon | reverse complement strand
CCAGAAGAAGCATTTTGGAGAAAGTTGCCCGTTGAGTCTAAACTTGGAATTGCCGTAAGATTATTTGGATGGTGAGAAATATGAAAAGCAAATCTCTAATACTGGGAAATAATTTCAGGACTACACAGATTTTGTGGTAAGTTTGTATTATACACCCACATGTGTCAGTAAAAGAAGAAGGAGATGGGAAAATGAATCAACGGTAAAAAATAAAAAGAAAAGAGCGAAGAATGATATATAGAGAAAACACAGCAATGCTCTCTGGCATATAGAGCTGTTTCCGGTAGTTGATGACCATTCTAGATTTATAGCAGCGTTTAAGCTTATGAAAACGCCTAACATGAAAGACCCAGGGAGGTATGGCGTACTGCGAGAAATAATAACAGACCACGGCTAACAGCACTATGCTATGCGAGGAGAGAAAGGATTTGATATATTCCACCTGCAAAACGAAATAAAGCATATACTGGCGAGAGTGCGGCACCCGGAGACCAACGGCAAAGTGGAAAGAAAAATGAGTTGGAGGACTGGGTTGAATTCCACAACTATTCCAGAATACATTTTGCCCATTATTACTACCAGTTTGTTGCTCACAAGTGCTGATAATGTTATATATATCACGACCCTATCCCGCTATTAGCATCTGTAACATGTTGTCTGTATATGACACAACTTACCCCCGATGCAAGAAAATTATAAATAGTAGTACTACAATACAAAGGCGTATGGATAAAGAAAAGCTCCGCACCGAAATAAAAAATATATTAATTCGTGGCGGGTTTTCGATAGGTGAACCAGTTAGAAGAAGCATGATATTTGATTTTATAGCAAGGCGAGACGACATAATATTAATTTTAAAAATATTAGTCAATGCAGATTCACTGCGCCCTGATATTGCTAGAGAGCTAAAAATTTTAGGTCAGATGTTCAAAGGAGCACCAATCATTATTGGAATGCATAGCGGAGCAGGTGAGATAATAGACGATGTGGTATATTCCAGATACGGTGTGCCTGTAATTTCCAAAGAGACATTTAGAAGCTACATTATAGATAATGTGGCACCCATGGTCTATGTAGCACCCGGAGGATTCTACGTAAACTTAGACGGAAAGCTGCTACGCGAGATAAGAAGCAGACGCGGTATATCCTTAGGTGAAATAGCTGCTATGGCAGGCATATCAAGAAGAACTATACAATTATACGAGGAGGGTATGAGCTCTACAGTTGATATTGCACTTAAACTTGAAGAGTACCTGCAAACAGAGTTAATAGAGCCCATAGACTTGTTAAATTTCACAGATAAAACTGAAGAAATCGCAAGTGGCGATGATGCGAGGTTCCATGACATCTATCAGCGCCTTACCGAGATGGGATATAATGTATTTCTTATGCGCAAATGTCCCTTCGAAGCGATAAGCAAGGACAAACAAGATGTAATGCTCACCGGCTTTGAAAAAAGCGAGATGAGACTGAAATACAAGGCTCAAAATATACGAATTTTCTCGGAAATACTAGAGAGACGAGGTTTTATTGTTATATCCGAATCATCGTATGAGGATTACAACGGGGTAGCAATAATAAAGAAAAGAGAGATTATGAGCTACGACAAAGAAGAACTAAAAAAGGTCATTGAGGAGCGTAGTGGAATATGAGCCGCTCCGTAAAAAAGCAACTGGCGAATGCTGAGCTCCTATTTTTTGGGACGGTAAAGGGCCTAGTAAAAGAGCGGGCAGAATTAAGAGTCAAATTCGATGATTTCGAGCCAGAGGTGGTTTTACTTGGAATAGCTCCCGAAGAGCTCAAAGGCCTAAAAAAATACTTGAAAGAGCCCTTCGAGATAGAGCCAGATGACTACGAAGTAATCTACGCTAAGAAGTTGGAGAGATACGGGGAAGTTGGTATTCCCGTGCCTACATACTTAGAGGTATTTTCCATTTTAAAAGAGAAAGAGCTGGAAATAGTGCCCATAGATATGCCTGACAAAGAATATACCTCTCTCTTTGTAAAAAAAATAGATTTCTTCAAAATAATGAGGCACGATATGCGAAAGCGGAAGATATGGAAAATGAGATTTGACGACAGCACGCCTGAAGACTTTGTAATGCACTGGGACCGCGAGATAAATAGAATCAAAGCGTTCAGAGAGATAGAGCAAGAAAGGGAAAAGTACATGGCTAGCAAAATCTCGGAATTTGTTTCAAAAAACGAATACAGGAAAATAATAGTAGTATTGGAGCTTGAAAGAATGGACGGTGTTTTAAATAGGTTAAATGCTCAATAATTTATTAAATGGCCATTAACATGCACCGGTGTGGGAAAAACTATATATTGCACGCTCAAATGTTAGTACGGCACTAGGGCCCCCGGCGGAGGGTGATGAGTCATCGCACTATGATGCATGGGCCAGATGGTGCCATATAAACCCCCGACAGGGTCAGGCATCTAGACACATGATAGATGCTGTTAATGTCGGGGGATATCATTTCTTAAAAATATCCACAAACATTATGAGTACGGGAAATATTTCCAAACGTCCAAACCACATCTCTAAAATAAGCACCAGTTTCTCTATCCATGGCATGAACGGCGTTGTTATACCCACGCTTAGCCCAACATTACCCTCTGCGCTGGCAACTTCAAATAGCGAATCCGCAAGCGAGTTTCCGTAGAGTGTGAATATCATTGCTCCTATAAACAAGAACAAAAGATATGTTGTTGTATATATCGATACATCTCTAACTTCCGTGGGCTCGAAAACTTTCTTACCTATTTTAAAGGGAATTATTGCACTTCTCGGCGCTAGGCGAACTTTGATATACCAAAATATGCCATAGAACAAAACAACCACGCGAATTAATTTTAGAGCAGAAGCGGTGGAGCCATACGCACCTCCAAAAACCATAGATACCGTAAGTATCGTCTTGTCATAGTCAGACCACTTACTAAGGTCTCCAATACTAAACCCCGTGCCAGTAAGCGCAGATACAATATGAAAATTAGAGCTCAGCACTGAGCTCCAGAATCCTAAGCCCTCTGTAATTAGATGTGGTGCTAGCATAATGAAGAACAAAGCAACAATGACTAACATTGCTTTTACTTCAATTGTGAAAAAATCTCTTATTCTTCCTTTGAACAGATTTATGTGTGACACAAAAGATATGCCTCCAAATGCCATTGCAAAAATCATTGCCACAGCAACCCATGGAGAATATGCAGCAATACTGTTATTGGTAACTGCAAAACCTCCCGTGGCTAGCGCGGTCATGGCTATATTTATAGAATCAAAAAGAGGCGCACCTAGCATGAAAAAGATGAATGCAAAGAAAAATGTATAAAAAACATAAATAAGCCAAATCTTTCTAACTGTACCAATTATTGTGGGCTCCGTTTTATCGCTTCTTCCCTCAGCAAAATAAAGGGTTTGCACTACCTTGCTCGTGCGATACATCACGGATAGAAACAACGCAATAACACCCACACCGCCAATCCATTCTGTGAGCGAGCGCCAGAGCAATATGCTGCGGGGGAGCGATTCTACATCTGTAAACATGCTCAGTCCGGTGGCGGTAAATCCAGACATGCTCTCAAACCACGCGTCTAATGGATTTAAGTAGCCTGCCAAAAAATAGGGCAAACTTCCAATGAAGGACATCAACAGCCAGCCAAATGCTGCTATTTTAAAAGATTCTCTAAGCGTGAGTTTCTCAGGGGGGTGCTCGTTCATAAACAAAGTCCATAAGAATATGACCCATATTGCTGGAAACAAGAATGCTAGAGCTATACTCGCACTGTGGTCAACAACAAGCGCGTAAAATGCATCAAAAATCATGAAGGGCGTAATATACGTAGTTAGCTTGAGCACAAAATACCAAACTCTATTCATTATCTCACTTTCCAGCTATGAGCTCTCGTACCTTTGTTTCAACACCTTTCTTATTAATTACCACTATTTCATCTCCCTCTTTTATCATCTCTTCCTCGGTGGGTATAATTATGGTGCCATCTCTCAGTATAGCTGCTAAAATACTGCCCCACGGCATGTGAATCTCACTTACCTTTGCAGAATTAAGAGGTGAGTCTTTGCTTACAGTGGCATAAATAAGCTCCACATCACTGCTAAAGGTTAGCACCGCTGAAAATCCCTTTATTCCTGCGTAAATGGCCTTGGCTGATGCTTCCGTTGTGCTCACCACTACATCCACACCTAACTTCTCATATAAAGCCTTGTTACTAGGGTTGGTGGTTCTCGCTATCACTTTACTTACATTATACGTGCTTTTAGCAAGCTGACACGCTACAAAGTTAATCTGGTCATTGCCACTGCATGCTACGAGCACGTCCGCTTTGTGTATACCAGCATCTTCCAAAAACTTCGCCTCACCACCGTCACCCTTTATGACTAATATATCGTAATTTTCAGCCATGTGAGTTGCACGCTCGGTATCTTTCTCAATTACCGCAATGTCATGTCCTTCCTCTATAAGCATGCTCACAAGGTATTCCCCAATCCTGCCACCACCAATAACGATAATATACATGAGAGCGGATAATGTAAAGGTAGATTTAAAGATTTTTGCAGAGCAAAAGCAATGCCGCACCAAGAAACAAATCAAAAATAAAAACAAGGGTAATTAAGAGCTTTTTGGCAAGTACTTGTCTATATACTCTCTATCAATCTTCTTTAAATAGCTTCTCGGCAACATGGAAAACAGGTTCCACGCTATGCCAAGTGTATCTTCTATGCTGCGGTCTTCATCAGCGCCCTGCGTGATAAATCTAGCTTCGAATTCGTCTGCAAATTTCAAAAGTATGCGGTCCTCTTCTGTTAATGCCTCTTCACCCACCACAGCCACAAGGTCTCTTAGTCGTAAGCCCTCGGCGTATGCAGCATATAACTGATTTGCCACACCTGAATGGTCCTCTCGAGTATGGCCTTTGCCAATACCCTCCTTCATCAAACGTGAAAGAGAAGGCAATGGGTTAATTGGCGGGTATATACCACGGCGATGCAGCTCTCTGCTCAACACAATCTGACCCTCTGTAATGTATCCAGTCAGGTCTGGAATCGGGTGGGTCATATCATCGTCAGGCATTGTAAGTATGGGAATCTGCGTTATGCTTCCCTTGTTTCCGATTATTCTACCCGCACGCTCGTAAATTGTAGCAAGGTCTGTGTACATATAACCCGGATACCCTCTTCTTCCGGGCACTTCTTCGCGAGCGGCAGATATCTCACGCAGAGCTTCGCAGTAATTGGTCATGTCAGTCAGTATAACGAGCACGTGCATACCCTTATCAAATGCAAGATATTCTGCAACAGTTAGCCCCATTCTCGGTATGACTATTCTCTCAATAGCAGGGTCATTTGCAAGATTTACAAAGAGCACAGTACGCTCTAGCGCTCCAGTTCTCTCAAACTCTCTACGGAAAAAGTTTGCTTCCTCCGCAGTTATACCCATTGCAACAAATACTACAGCAAACTTCTCGCCTTCGCCACGGACCTTCGCTTGGCGAGCAATTTGGGCGGCTATGTCGTTGTGCGGCAACCCGGAGCCGGAGAATATAGGCAACTTCTGCCCGCGCACAAGCGTGTTCATACCGTCAATGGTGGATATACCTGTCTGGATAAACTCACGAGGATAAGCTCGAGCTGCTGGATTTATTGGATAGCCATTTATATCTCGCATATCTTCGGGCACAATATCAGGCCCGCCATCAATGGGCTTTCCGGTACCGCTGAATACTCTACCTAGCATCTCAAGAGAAACACCTATTTTTAAGGTATCTCCGAGAAATTTCACAGTAGTATCTTTAATATCAAGTGTCATTGAACCATCTGCTGTTGCAATCTTATCAGTATCTGCACCAAAAGAGCCTGATTCATCAATTTCTTTTGTAGCTAATCGTGTCACATCAAGTGAAAAAT
>JALULR010000241.1 GCA_027056155.1 DHVE2 group archaeon | reverse complement strand
ATATTCTACTCTTTGATAATTGTGATATGCTAGGCCAATTCTTGTGAGCAACAAACCGGAGAGAGAAGAAAATAGAACTTCTTTCTCAGTTTCACATTACCGAACTGATAATAATGGTAGGCAAAATGTATTCTGTAATAGTTGTGGAACTCGACCCAGTCGGCCAACTCCTTCTTTAGCTCCTCGTAAGATATAGTTGTGAGAGAGTAATTAATTCTCGCTAAGAACTTTTTTTACTTTTTTCATTTTTCTTTCTATCTTCCCATTAGTCTCCGGGTGCCTCACTCTCGCCAGTATGTGCTTTATTTCGTTTTGCAGGCAGAATATATCAAATCCTTTCTCCCATCAAACTGCCTTTCTCCCATCAAACTGCATAAAACTGCGTGCCGTGGTCAGTTATTATTTCTCGTGGCACGCCATACTTCTGAAACGCTTGGTTTAACGTCATTATTGTATCTTTCACATTGGGCGCTTTCATAAGCTTAAATGCTACTATAAATCTGGAATGGTCATCTACTGCTAGCAGTAACCAGAGCTTATCATGTAGCATAGTGTAATCCACATGCCAGAGCCGCTTTCTATACCTTCTCTATTTTCGTTTTTTCTTTTTAATTATGTTTTTAATTTAATTTTTATCTCCTTCCTCTTTTACTGACACCGGTGAGTGTATAATACAGGAGCAAAATAGCTTAGAAAACTATTTTAACAACGCATCTTTTTCTCTTTGTAATGTTGCTAATAAAACTAGGTGGCAGTGTAATCTCTGATAAAACAGAGTACCGCAGATTTCGGGAAGATGTAGTATGGCGCATTGCAAAGGTGCTTCCAAAAGAGGATATGATAATAGTACACGGTGCAGGCTCATTCGGGCATATATTAGCCCACAAATACAGGATTACAGAGGGCTATAGCACCGATAAGCGCCTAGGATTTACAAAGATTCAGCGCGATATGATGGACTTAAACTTGAGAATACTAGATATACTAGTAGAGCAGGAGATTCCTGTAGTATCTATGCCACCGCATTCTTTCGTAGAGATGGGAAAAGAGTTAGAGCTAAAGCTTTTTGATTCACTTATAGCTCATAAATTCGTGCCTCTTACTTACGGCGATGCTGTTTTTGATGCAGCAAAGGGCATAAATATATATTCCGGTGACTTACTAATGCAAGAGCTTGCAAAAAGATACAAGCCTGAAAAGACGGTGTTTCTCACAAATGTTGATGGCATATATACTAAACCCCCACACGAAGATGGAGCAGAACTAATACCAGTTTTACGAAGGGAGAAAGACCCGCATACTTCGATAACCGTAAAAGATGTCACTGGTGGCATGGAGCTTAAAATAGACGTGATGAGAGAAATTGCAAAGCATAGCAAAGTGTATATCATAAACGGGTTCTACCCTGAGCGCCTTGAAAATGTGCTAAATGACGAGGATTTTGTGGGAACGGTGGTACTATGATTCAGGATCGAAAGTTAGAGCACATAAAGATATGTCTTGATAAAGATGTGAACGCAACGCATAACTACTGGGACGACGTTGTATTAAAGCATGTAACCATTCCAAAAAAAGATTTGGACGAAATATCCACCGAAATTGAGTTCCTCGGAAAGAAGCTCACTGCTCCTATTCTAATAGATGCTATGACCGGCGGGCACCCAGTAGCAAAGAAAATCAACGAAAACATAGCAAAAGTAGCCGAGGAGCTGGGCATTGCCATCGCAGTAGGCTCGCAGAGAAGTGCCATAGAAAATAGTAATTTGGAAGATACCTACGGAATAGTTGCCCAATACGATGTACCACTGCGAATTGGAAATTTGGGCGCTCCGCAGTTTGCGCTTGGCTACGGCGAGAAAGAGGTTCATAGTGCCATAGAAATGATTGACGCCCATGCCCTAGAGATACACTTTAACTATCTTCAAGAATCTGTGCAGCCAGAAGGAGACAGGGTTGTAAAGGGACTTATCGATAATCTTAGTAGCTTAGCAAAAAAATACAAGCTAATCGGCAAAGAAACAGGTGCGGGATTCGATTACAACTCTGCAAAACTGCTCAAAGAGCTGGGATTTGTGGCAATAGATGTTAGCGGCGTGAGTGGCACAAGCTTTGCTGCTGTAGAGTACTATCGCAGAGGCAAGCACGGAAAGCTGTTCTGGGACTGGGGGCTTCCGAGCCCGTACTGCGTTCTCAATTTGAAATCCCTAGGGCTTCCATTAATAGGTTCAGGAGGGCTGCGCTCCGGTCTGGACCTAGCGAGAGCCATTGCCCTAGGCGCTGATGTGGGTGGCTTTGCAAGGTCTCTACTTAAATACGCTACAAAATCGTGGCAAGAACTACTATCCAAAGTGCAAGAGCTCATTGAAGAGCTAAAAATAGCCATGTTTCTAACAGGCGCTTCCTATATATCCGAGCTAAAGCAAGCAAGCTATGTAATAAAAGGAGAGTTGAGGTTTTGGCTATGACAGAGCATGAGATGCCCATATCCACACCATGCCCGGTATGCGGGAAGAAGACGCTTAGATACAAAGCCACAGAGCTAAATATTCCCCATTTTGGAAAATGCTTAGAAACGCTAATTTACTGCACTTCTTGCGGGTTCAAGCATGCAGACCTCATGATTCTCGAGACCCATGAGCCAACGCGCTACGAGCTCAAAATAGAAACTGAAAAAGATATGAATGCACGCGTGATACGCTCTACCTCTGGTACAATAACAATCCCCGAGCTAGGTGCTAAACTCGAGCCAGGGCCTTATTCGGAAGCTTTTATTACCAATGTAGAAGGTGTGCTTAACCGCTTTGTAAACGTGCTTTTACAACTTTTACATACATACCCATCAAAAAAAGAGGCTATTCTCGATACTATGAGAAAGATAGGCTACATACGGCATGGACGATTAAACGCTACCATGATTCTAGAAGACCCATTTGGAAACAGCGCAATAATCTCGGAAAAAGTTAGAAAGAGAGCGCTGAGCAAAGAGGAGATAAAAAACTTGAAAACTGGTGAATTGACAATTGAACTCAGAGAAATCAATGAGTAGCCATGCATAGCGGAATTCTGCCAATATAATCTACATCGTGCCCATTATAACTAAGCAAAGCAGGATATACTTCTACACCTGCCTTTACCGCATTCCAGAACGTTTTTGCAAACTCTGGGTCAGTATCTGCATTTGGTAAGAAACACCGTGAATCTTCCCTAAATATCAATATTAAGAGCATCGCTCTATTGTGCCTTGCAAATTTTATGAGCTCTTCTAAATGTCTCTTTCCTCGCTTTGTAGGTGCATCTGGAAAAAGTGCTATGCCCTCCCTGCTTAAAGTGCAGCCTTTTACCTCAATGGCTATTTTTTCAGGTGATTCTACTAAAAAATCTATTCTACTTGCTCCGAGCTTCACCTCTGGCTTGAGCTCATAATCAGAAAAGAGCATGTGCAATAGCTTCTCAGCAATGTAGCGATGATATTTCGAGTTAACAAGCACCCATTGCCCATTGTAATTAGAGGCAATCAAATCCCATTTAGTCTTTCTATTTTTACCTTGCTCCCTTTTGATAAGCACAGGTACATCTGAATATAGGAGCTCTTCAAGCCTTCCCGGGTCATGAACATGCACAGCAACTCGCTTACCGTCTAAATTCACAAATGCCAGAAACCTATTTGTTCGCTCTACAAAAACAGCTTTTGCATCAGGCACAATACTAAGCACCCTCATTTTTATCCAACCTAACACTGCAATGATAATACAATGTAAAATATGCCCAGATAAGACTCAAAGTACCCACCGCTAGCTCGAGTATCGCATCGCCCGGCTGCCCAAAGTAATAAGCGAGGGAAGAGGACACTATACCGTATGAGAGAAGGGCAACACCTCCAGCTCTCCATCTCGAATTCTTAATCCAATATATCGAAAATAATAGCATGGTTAAGGAGACTATAAAAAATCCCAGCAATGTAAAAAATTTATGCACCGTAATATAATTAGAAACTACAAAAACCGCAGCATCTTCTGGAAACATACTAACCATCATAAAAGACAGCGATGAGGCGAGAAGAAAGTACCACAACAAATTTAGCGGCTTTTCTAGCTTTCTAACAAAATTAAACGCAAAAACCACACCGATTAAACTCGTTATAAATAGCCCTCCATTAAATACCCACGGATATCTTGCTAGTGATGAGCCCAAATCACTAAGCGCACCGGTGCGTATATCAAACCATGGATTTAAATAAATTGATACCGCAACAAAAGCAAAGAAAACAGGCTGGTAAATAACACCTGCTATAAATCCGATACCACCACATTTTTCGCAGAAACCGCGCATCTGCGCCCCGTATATGCACCTTATATTTAAGTTTTCACTGCCTCAACAGGGGTTTATTACTAGATTCTCGCTTTTTTAAGCTCTCTACTCAAAGCATTTCTACTTATCTATTCCTATTTTGTGCAAGTATGCATAATGTGGTACATCTATTGATCTATATACTTAAAACTGGTTTTTATCTTAGATTTCCGGCTACTTCTTTATTAGGCATGAGAGCGTATAATAGGCCATGCCAGATTTAACAATTTTTAAATACAGAAGCTATATGTTGTAAGCATGGATGAGACAATAGAGCTCCTCAGGAGAAAACGTAGAAAAAAGCTCCTGAAAAATTTGGCCATATTCTCAATAATAATGCTCATTCTCGGCATAATAGCACCCATTTTCATATTGATACTTGGCATAATCCTCATGCTTGCAGGAGTATCCGCCTTGTACGACATAGGCACCGTGCTAAACATGCTATTTAAAAACATGCCAAAAGTAGAAAAGAGCTTTGAAGAAAAAGCAGGATTTGATAGGCCATTTTATGAAGGCATTGTTTTGAGTCTTAGCGGCTTAGGCGTGTTTTTCCTATATTTGTTCATAGTTAGCATGGGCTGGCATGGGCTGTTTTCAATATAAATCTGGCATGATATTACCCAATTATGTGCCACAAAGGTTTTAATATGTAACCTTTATCTTCGCAAAAGGTGATTGAAATGGGATATATAGGTGATAAAGATAAGGAGTACCTAAAAGGAGAGTTTGATAAACATCTGAGCGAAGAAGTGAAAATACAGGTATTCACAGGTCCAAACTGCCAGTACTGCAACGTAGCCACAGCTATAGCACAAGAGGTTTCAGAGCTTCATAATAAGATTGTATTTGAAGAACACACGATAGACGGAGAGCTTGCAAAAGAGTATGGGCTCGAGCATGCGCCTACGGTGGTAATTACTGATGGTGCCAAATACGGTGGTAGAATCCGATATGTAGGCTTACCTTCAGGCTACGAGTTTTCTTCGATGGTAGAAGACATTATCGATGTATCAAGGCGCAACACGGAGGTTAGTGACGAGGTAAAAGCGCAGCTTGACATGATTGATAAGCCCGTTAAAATTCAAATTTTCGTTACGCCTACATGCCCATACTGCCCGCGGGCAGTCAGGACAGCACATCGCTTTGCCATACTCAACGAAAACATAACTGGCGAGATGGTAGAAGCAGTGGAGTTTCCAGAGTGGGCAAACAAGTGGAATGTGCAGAGCGTGCCCCATATCCTCATAAACGAAGATGTGCAGTTCATTGGCGCGTATCCTGATGAGCAGTACATAAAGTATGTAGTAGAAGCTTGGAAGAAAATGAGCTGAGGTGGTAGCCATGAACTTTGGCTTTGTAGTGCCCACAGCGTCGCGGGGCAATATGGAGGTAGATGTAGCTATAATCGGCGCGGGCCCGGCAGGGCTCAGCGCAGGCATTTATGCCACTAGAGCAGGACTTAAGGCAATTGTGATTGACAAGGGAAATGCAGGTGGCCTCGCAGAAGATGCACCATTTGTGGAAAATTACTTGGGGTTTGAGGGGGCAAAGGGAGAAGAGTTAGCAAAAGCATTCAAAGAGCATGCAATG
>JALULR010000240.1 GCA_027056155.1 DHVE2 group archaeon | reverse complement strand
GGCGTCTGTGCTGGCTCACGTTTAGCGCCATATTTATCCAACAATAAACAAAACCGACGATAGAGCTGGTGCTCCACTGCCTCGGTAGAGCGCTTTCGACCCAATCCCAAAAATAGCGACCAAAAGACAATAATTCCCAAAAAGAATCCACCGACTATTGTTGCCATTTTTTGCATACTCAACTCCCCAAATATGCTCTTCAAGAAGGATGTTTGCGTATCATTGTATCTCCTTATGCACCTCGTACCACATGTGCTCAAGCTCGCTAAATATCAGCTTGGAGGCTGTGCGTACTGCGTTAGGCGAGCCCGGTGTGAGAAACACGAGTTTGTCGGAGATTACGCCAGCAGTAGCTCTTGACATCATTGCAGGAGTACCTATCTCATCGTAGCTCACTCTTCTAAATATCTCACCAAACCCAGAAAGCTCTTTGTCCATAACTGGCACTACGGAATCGTAAGTGAGATCTTTTTTGCTTATGCCCGTGCCACCATTAATTATTACTACATCGCAAGTTTTCAGGGCCGAAAATAAGGCATTGAGAATATCAATTTTATCATCTTTCACCACATCATAATTGCATAAAGTATGAGTGGTGTTTTTTACCGTATCACAAATTATTTTTCCAGATACATCATCTTCTTTAGAACGAGTAGAACTTACTGTAATAACTGCTATGTTTAGCTTGTACTTATGCGTTTTATGCTCTCTATGCCCCATCATGGCTCACCTTCTTCTTTTCTACAACCTCAATATCCTTTATCTGCGTCATTGGGTACTGACCATTCTCATCTTTTTCAAGGTATTTTACCATATCCCATATTGTCAATAATGCTACGCTCACACCTGTAATTGCTTCCATCTCCACGCCTGTCTTATAATGCGCTTTAACCTCGCATTCTACATCAATGCGATTTCCATGAACCTTGTAATTAAAGTTAACTGCCTCAATGGGAATAGGGTGACAATGTGGAATTAGCTCAGGAGTTTTCTTCACGGCAAGTAATGCTGCTATTTTTGCAGTTTCAAATACATCTCCCTTCTTCACGGCACCGCTTTTTATTACATCGATTGTTGTACTTTTAAGCACTATTGTGCCTCGCGCCCTTGCAATTCTCAGTACTGGCTCTTTGTTCGTTATATCTACCATGCCCATAGCTCCGTATCTCATAGCGAGTATTAATCTTTTTGTAGTGGTTCATATTCTCCCAAGTATGTTGTGGTGGATATACGCTTTAATTACCATGCTAATGTTTGGAACAACGAATTTCTTGGTAAAGTATGCAGGGCACAGTAACATGGACTCGTTATTCACATCAATCGTGCTCTGGCTAGCTACCGGCGTTACTGGTTTGATTTTTCTTCTAGTATATCACGATAAC
>JALULR010000239.1 GCA_027056155.1 DHVE2 group archaeon | reverse complement strand
AAATCTCGGCCCTTTTGTACCCGAATGTGTATTTTTTGTTTTTCTCCTTCTCTCCAATTTTTATAGCTTCGTAGCTTGCAATGAGCCCTGCTGAATCACCCAAATTGTGCACGGAATCGCTTAATAACGCAATGCTCCCCGAAATTATCCCGCCGAAAATCTCAACGATTGTTATTGTGAGATTCAAAAATATTGATAGAAGGAGCTTTCCCTTGACCTGAGTGTGTGCATGATGATGCATACAAAGGGAATAAAAGAGAAGATTAAAAAGTTTGAGCTCATCTTTTTTCTATTTCTTCTATCTCTTTTTCATGTTTTGCCATCTGCACCTGATATTGCTTTGCAGTCTCTAGCATCTGCTGTGCAAATTTCTCATCGAGCATCTTTTTCACTTTCGTGAATATTTTATTTTTTCTCGCTGCTTCCCTAGCAACCTCCGCCGAAGGAAATTCTATGGCACCCACAGGGCAAAGATTAGCGCATGTTTGGCATCCAACTAAACAATTGAACGGCTTTGCAACTATCGGCTTTTTGGAAACAAGGTCATAGGAATAAACACCACGACCGCAAATAACTGCGCAAAGACCGCAACCAATGCAAGCAGCAGGGTCTATTTTGGGGTACCATTTGATTTCTTTCCTCGGCACCCCGAACCAGTAATCAAATTTCTTATCACCCATTTTTATCACCATGCCTACATGCATTTCAAGTATTTCAAATTTTTTTGAAATTCCATAAATATGTCTACAAGAGAACGGAAAGGGCACAAATATACGGTGGTTAGGAAGGATAGCAGATATTAAATATTTATATCCCTAATATTTAACGATTTATGTGTTTTTATAGGGCATTGTATGTCACAGCATATATTATTCCTGCTCTTCCGCATGTATAAATGTACAATTTTTTAAGGTGTGTTGATATTATGTAGTAATTGCCAGAAATACATGTGATTATATTCCACAGAATTCTGGTGAAAACGGGACTTGCACCCATGTAATTTGAGTAATAAAAACAGCGAAAAAAAGAAAATTCTAAATTTAGCTATTGATTATTGGTAATTTATAATAACAATGGCCAGAGAACGCTAAAAGTGCCTAATTTTTATTTTGTGCTCTTGCACCTTGCCTTTTACCCATTTTTGTGCCCAAATGTTTAAATACTCTTCCTTGCTGCCTACCATGCTTCAAAAAAAATTGAAATGGAGTGATTAATATGTTCCGCAAGATACTGTTCCCAACAGACTTTAGTGAAGGTTCAATGCGAGCGATACAGCGGTTTAACAGAGACAATGAGAGCGAGGTGAATGAGTGTGTGATACTCCATGTGATAGATGAAGGTAAGTTAGAAGACATGCTCAACGGCTACTCTTATTTCTACAGGAAGGAAGAGAGAGAAATGGAGGAAATTGAGAAAAAGCTGAAAGAGAAAGCTATGAAGGAGATGCAGGAGCGAGCGGAGCGATGCAAGGATATGATGAAAGCGAAGAACATAAAGATGCTAGTGCGCGTGGGCATTCCTTACGAGGAAATAGTGAAGGTAGCAGAGGAAGAGAATGTTTCGCTGATCCTCATGCCCTCTCACGGAAAGCAGGGATTTTCCCATGAGCTCTTCGGCTCGACAACAATGCGTGTTTTGAAGAAGACGAAAAAACCTGTACTTATAATAAAAACTCATAAGGAGGAATGAATATGGACTATCTGCGCTTAAAAAATCATCTTGATAAATTCCTACCGGTATATGTTACTCTAGCGATGATTTTGGGATTCATTGTTGGAATGCATGTAAATGTCAAACACTACAAGGAGGTGTTTCACTGGCTCAATCTCGCAGTGGTCATTTCTATGATTTACCCAATGATGATAAATCTCCGGTTAGGCGAGTTGAAAAATTCGATGAAGCAGGGAAAGCAGCTGGCAATTGGACTCACAATGGGACTCATTGTTGCGCCGATTTTGATGTGGTTCTTAATCTGGCTCATTGGATTGTTCCACCCACTCAGCCCCCAGCTCGCTCTGGGCTTGATGCTCTCAATGGTCGTGCCGTGCTCTTCAATGAGCATTGCATACACCGGCTTTTCAAAGGGAAATCTCGAGCTAGCAACAATAATTGTGGCTTTTAGCTTCATTCTCGCCATTATAACTGTGCCCGGCTGGCTCGCAATATATGCAGCTTCTTCGAATGTATCAGTGCCAACAATGCTTCTTATAATAACCATTATAGAAGTGGTCTTTGTACCAATGTTCTTTGGAATAATAACTAGGGAAGCGCTTATACGCAAGAAGGGCACAGAGGGATTTCTTCGCCTAAAACCTCTATTTCCGGCGGTTTCTTTGATAGGCATGTACACAATTGTGTTTCTGATTTTCATGGAGAAAGCAAAGCTCATAGCGAAGAAGCCGGAGATGGTGCTCATTGCCCTCGTTCCACTAGTACTATACTATCTCATATCCCTAGGATTGCTCACATATCTTGACAAAGCGCTACACATAAACTACAAAGACCACATGGCAATTACGTTTCCAGCTGTGGGCAAGAATGAAGGTACTGCAATGGCAATAGCAATGAGCGCGGGCATGGGACTTATGGCAATTCCTCCCGCCGTGACTCCGCTCATGCAGATACCTTTCCTCGTGGGCTATGTCAAAGCGTGGAAGAAAATAGCGGGCATGTGGAAATGCACAAGCATAAACGAAGAGGAAGAAAAACCACAAACTAAACCTGCAGCATCTTAATCATTTTTTATTTTTTCTGTGTATTGCATAGATTATAACGATTAACGCAACCATTGTGGCAAATGCCCCCGCTATTACCCATTTCATAAGCATTGGGTTTTGAGAATAGCTCTGCTCTGAGCTCTTGTTTTGCTCGGCTACAAAAGAGCAAGCAAGCAGATACTTAGTATAGTGGGTATTGTTTGACGAGCTAATAGCCACATAAACAAGGTGCGTGCCCGGAGATACACCCACAATATATAAGGTGCCCAAATGCATATTCCCGTCATTATATGTGAGATTAGGCAAGGATGATAGAATTTTTCCAGTGGTAGAATCGACCATGCTCACTCCCATATAAATACCGGTTTTGTTGCTCCAAGAGATATACTGAGAGTATAGCACATTGTATTTTGCGTCAAAAGCCTTTAGCACCGTACCTTCTTTCAATGTGAAATTATTAACCAATGAGTAGTTGTCAGTGCTATATACATAAGTGTATCCTGTGTAATTTTCCACATAAAAATATGAGCCAAAAACATTAACCTGCGGCTCAACCCAGCCAGAATCATTAAAAGGTACCGGCGTTTTTATTTCTCGAACCACGCTCATATTGGACAGGTCTCTAACTACGATGTAATAATTACCATAGCCCACATCTCTACTCCATGACCAGAGGTAATGATGCCTCAAGTCAAGAGCACCTTTAAAATGAAACACTCGCAAAAATGTGTCATTTTCTCCATTTATGACGCAGTAGGTGTCAAAATCATCAAGATAGACCATGTTTTCAGAAGAATCCACGGTAATGCCATTAATCCAAGAGTTGGGATTTTCTGAAAGACTAAGCTCGAGCTTTTTAATTACAGAATAATTGTTCCCGTTGAGCACTATAATTGTAGAGGGCTCCTCTGCGAGATAAATCTTGTTTGTGCGGGGATTATAAGCAACAAACCGGAGAAAATGCATATAATTGTCATGAGCAAGCAATTGCACTTTTCTAATTACTTGGTTTTGAGCATTGAAAACGTAAAGCGTGTCATTTGTACAGCCATAAACAATGTTCTTTCTCGAATTAAAAGCCACATCGGTAATCGGCAAATCTATTTTATTAATTATCTTCGGTTTCTCATTAATTGCAGTAGCTCCGCTCACATGAGCAATGCTCAGCAAAACAAGTAAAATCACTGCAAAGCTAAAAATGGAGCTCGCATATATCTTGAAAATATTGCAATTCAACAACATACCACCGCGGGAGTAATAGAGCACACAACTTAAAAGTTTTTCTAAAATCAAATTAAATAATAGACCACAGCAGAGTGCATAATGACGCAAATTTTTTAATGCATCTTGCCATGCTTTCACCCATGAGGGAGATTAGAGCCCCAAGAGGCACCAAGCTAAGTGCAAAGTCATGGCAGACCGAAGCGCCTATGCGCTTGCTTATGAACAACCTTGACCCAGAGGTGGCAAAAGACCCCGCACATCTCATTGTTTACGGTGGCACCGGCCGCGCAGCAAGAAACTGGGAATCGTTCGATGCAATCGTGAAAACACTTAAAGAGATGGATACTGATGAAACCTTGCTCGTGCAAAGCGGTAAGCCTGTAGCAGTATTTAAGACACATGAGTGGGCACCAAGGGTGCTTATAGCAAACTCCAATCTGGTCCCAAAATGGGCTAACTGGGACTATTTCCGCGAACTGGAAGAAAGAGGCTTAATAATGTACGGGCAGATGACTGCAGGCTCATGGATTTACATAGGCACGCAGGGCATACTGCAAGGCACATACGAGACTTTGTACGCTGTGGCAAGGAAAGAGTTTGGCCAGCATGATTTAACTGGCAAGTGGGTTCTCTCTAGTGGATTGGGCGAGATGGGTGGAGCGCAGCCTCTGGCAATAACCATGAACAATGGGGTAGGCATAATTGTAGAAGTTAATAAATGGGCAATAGAGCGCCGCCTAAATGGTGGATATTTAGATACTTGGACCGATAGCTTGGACGAAGCACTTAAAATGAAAGACGAGGCACTTAAAGAAGGAAAACCGCTGAGCATCGGGCTTTTGGGTAACGCCGCTGAGATTTATCCAGAGCTTGTGCGCCGTGGAATTGTGCCCGACATAGTATCTGACCAGACTGCGGCACATGACCCACTCAATGGATATATTCCAGCGGGTTATACATTCGATGAGGCAAATGAGCTTAGAGAAAACAACCCAGAAAAATACCTTGAAGAAGTTCGCAAATCCCTACGCAAGCACGTGCCCGCCATGATATGGTTCAAAGAGCATGGTGCAAAGGTGTTTGACTACGGCAATAACATACGCGCCCAAGCCAAGGAAGCGGGTGTGGAAGACGCCTTCAAAATACCCGGCTATGTGCCAGAATACATTCGCCCACTTTTTTCCGAGGGCTCTGGCCCGTTCCGCTGGGTAGCGCTTAGCGGCAATCCTCAGGACATATATGAGACGGATAATGTCATAAGAAAATTGTTTCCCGACAACAAGCATGTGCTTCAGTGGTTAGATAAGGCAGAAGAGCACGTGAAGTGGCAAGGT
Organism: DHVE2 group archaeon; assembly: GCA_027056155.1. Lineage (GTDB taxonomy): Archaea > Thermoplasmatota > Thermoplasmata > Thermoplasmatales > Aciduliprofundaceae > JAADDK01. Next base: position 669 of record JALULR010000239.1, on the reverse strand, counting down.
CTTCCTGCAAGAATTCTCTGGCTTAATTTCGGAGAGCGCGAAAAAGCAGGGCTCGCATTCAACGAGCTTGTGCGCGAGGGCGTGGTAGATGCACCCATAGCCATTGGCAGAGATCATCACGACACAGGAAGCGTCGCCTCGCCTTATAGGGAGACGGAAAAGATGAAAGACGGCAGCGAGGCAATTGCAGATTGGCCAATTCTCAATGCCATGCTCAACGTGGCATCGGGAGCTACATGGGTTTCGTTCCACCATGGCGGCGGTGTGGGTATAGGCTACTCACTACATGCGGGCATGGTCACCGTTGCAGACGGCACAAAGCTTGCCGAGCAGAAATTATCTAGGGTATTGCACAACGACCCGGGCAGTGGAGTCGTGCGCCATGCTGATGCAGGCTACGATATTGCAATACGCACCGCTAAAGAGAAAGGAATCTGGATGCCCATGTTACAATAATCATTCGTTTTTATATTTTGCTTTTATTTTCTCTATTTTACAGTGCTTTTTGCAAAATGGTAATTTTCCGCGCAAAGTTTATATACCATGTTGTCATATTACTGTCTGACAAAAATATGACAGGAGGTGTAAAATATGGCTGATAAGTTTCCCCGTATGCCGAGAATGCCCAAAAAGGTGAAGGAGTGGTTGAACACACATAGTGTAGCTGAC
>JALULR010000238.1 GCA_027056155.1 DHVE2 group archaeon | reverse complement strand
TGATTTTTCCTCTTTTGAAGAATTTGCAGAGTGGTACAAAAAAGTGCGTCCACACGAATCACTCGGATGGAAATATAATGATCTTGAAACTCCAGAAGAAGCATTTTGGAGAAAGTTGCCCGTTGAGTCTAAACTTGGAATTGCCGTACGATTATTTAGATGGTGAGAAATATGAAAAGCAAATCTCTAATACTGGGAAATAATTTCAGGACTACACAATCTCCATGCCCACTTGTGCGAATGTTTTAGATAAAGAGCATTTGTAGGCATGTGGGCACAAAGAGCAAGAGCAGAGCATATAAGCGGTGATGTTAGCGCGCTCCAATTAACCACTCATTCAAAACCATGCGAATAATTTAAATGCGTTATCGCCATATTTGCCTTAAATGAGAATTCCAACTTCTGTATCTGCATTTGACTCCATAGTAAGCGGCGGCGTACCCGCAGGCTCTGTAATAATACTTGCAGGCGAGCCGGGCGCAGGCAACCGTGAGTTTTCATATACATCTGTAGCTAAGCTAGCATATGCGCGAAAAGATGAGGCATTTAGAAACTTTATGTTAGAAGACTCAGAGGATATATACATACCCAAAGGCACTGCGTATATTTCAATTTCCAGAAGTGAAGAAGAGGTCATGCGGGCAGTGGACCTCACCTTCAATAAGGACCTTGCGGGATACTTCCGCGATAACCTCAAATTCAAAGATTTCTCAGTGGAATTTTTTAAAAATAGCATTGTACCAATAAAATGGGTAACTTCCAATGCTAGTAATTTTCTACGAAAAAAAGGAAAGCTCCTTGAAGAGTTTGTAGAGTTTCTGGACAAAAACTCTGACGAAAACATTGTAATTGTAGATTCACTAACCGACCTCGTGACCTCGCCTCGAATTGATACAATGAACCTCATCGATGTGATTCGCGGGCTTCGGAGAAAGGCAAAAGAGTGGAATACCGTAATCTATCTTCTCTTAACAATAGGCGTGCTTGATAGGAAAGAAGAAAACATACTGTTTGACTCCGTTGACGGTGTGATGATTTTTGAATGGCACGGCTCCCAGCGCTACTCAAAGCGATACAGACACATGTATGTGCTAAAATTCACTGGGTTAATGTCACATTTAGAAGAAGAGAAAATCGCAAGATTTAACACAACTTTAAATAGAAAGATGGGCTTTGTAGTAGTCAATACGGAAAAGATAGGGTGAGCAACATGAAAATAAAAACGGGCATTGATGGATTAGACGAGATGCTTGAGGGAGGCATACCGGCAGGGCACAGCATCGCGATAATTGGGTCATTTGGAACTGGAAAAACCACCTTCGCCATGCAGTATATTTGGGAAGGCTTAATAAACGGGGAAAAATGCATATTTTTGAGCTTGGAAGAGGACGAAGATAGTATAATTGAGACAGCTAGCACTTTCGGGTGGGATTTTGGAAAATACCTAGACGAGCAACTTCTTCTAATCAAGTTAGAGCCGGAGGACGCAGGCAACAGCGTGAAAAGACTAGAGGGCGAGATTCCGCAGGTTATACGCGATTTTGAAGCGAGTAGAATTGCAATAGACTCAGTGAGCCTCATAACCATGTTATTCGAAAACGAAGAGGATAAGCGAATGAATCTATTTGCGCTTAGCAAGAGTATAAAAGAGAGCGGTGCTACCGCCGTGTTTACAGCTGAAGTTGATCCAAAAAATCCTACCGTGAGCAGGGACGCATTGATAGAGTATGTTGTAGATGGAGTTATTCTTCTCACACCCATAGAGCAACAAAATAGAATAATGCTCACTCTAAAGATACTAAAAATGCGTCGCACTAAGCATTCTAGGGAAGTAAAACCCTACGAAATAACATCATCAGGGTTAGTTGTACTCGCACAGTCTGATATATTCTAACAAGGTGATATTATGGACGAAAAAGAGATTAAAAGTATAGTGGCTTCATACTTTGGATTTACCCCCTCATTAAAGGCAGATAAGCTAAATATAGAAATCACGCACGGTGAAAAAATAGAAACAGAAAAAATCAAAATACGGTGGGAAGAGCACATTGGCAATATGACAGGAGTGGCGAGAGTCTCTCCCTTGGATATAATGCACCAGCTTGGGCTAGAGCACACAAAAGAAAACGAGAAAAAGGCAGTAAATATAATGAAATCTATTGCTTACGAGCAAGAGCTGTACTTTGTAGAAGCTTTAGGTAAAGACAGGTATCTGCTGATAAACCCGAAGTACAGGAGGTAAGCACATGGAGCAATCAGACATGATAAAAAGCATAATCGAGAGCATGAAGATGGACCTCTATGTTGAGGCGAAAATAAGCGAAATGCATGTTTGTGCACTGTGCGGGAGAATCGGTTACAAAGAGCTGCCAATGAAGAAAATTGGGGAGAAGTGGATATGCATAGATTGCCTCCGCGAACTAAAGGAAGCCCTAGACTCGCTGGAGGAGTGGGAGCAGGAAATTGCACTTAAGAACGAATTTAAAAAAGATATAGAGAAAGGGCTTAATCTGTAAAGGTTGCACTCTTCTGGAAATTCTTTTTGATGTACTCAATAATGATGTTTCTATCGCCCTTAAGATGTGACTCGTACCACACAGGTATGAGCTTTAAAAGCACCTCTCTGAGCTTGTCAATACTTGCCTTGCTCACATACTCATCGTAAAGTGTGTATTGGCTATATATGCGCTTCCACCCAGAGTACTTATCGTACTTTTCACCTTCGGAGAACTGAAATATCATCTTAAGCCGCTCACCACTATCCGTGTTATAGTAGAGCACTTTTAGAGAATCGCCAACCCTATTCTGCTCTCTCGTTATATCAACAAGGCTAATTTCCCAAACACGGGAAAAGTCAAAATCTTTTCTAACAACCCACTTATCAGGGAACTCCTCAAAGCGAGATACCCACTTATCATGCGAAGGCTCCATCTTAAAATGTATATTTACATTGTTAAACTGTATCCATATTCTCCAGAAATCCTCGATGATAGTCCTGTTTAACTCACTGCGTTTCTTGCTCTCTGTGGAAATATCATTGAGTATCTCCTCCTTCTTTTTCTCCAGCTCGCTCTGGAGTTTTCCAAACCAATCTTCTTTTGATGCCATGTTAATCCCTCACTGTAATGTTATTTTAAGGATATAAAATTATCGTTATATGCTTTTCGGTCAGAAGCTAATTTTTGGCCATGCTGAACTTCAAAAATCGATAACTCCAAATATATCACACCAATATTAGCATGTGTATTTCGCAATTGATGACACCGACTCAAGGCAGGGCATGTGCACAACCTATGTAGGTCTCAAAGTCATACTAAAACTCAATGAATTAGGGTACGACATAATTGGCTATCCACGCTTAGTGCGCCTGAATCCAAACATACCCTGGAAAACAAGAGGAAACGGCAGTGTAGTAATAAGATTCGGATTTGGGCAGGGCAGACAGATAAAGATTGGCGAGTACAATGGACAAGATATATTTGGAAAACCTCGCGAAAGAAAAAAGGAAAAAACAAAGGAGCTGGAAATTGAAGATATACTTCGGGATATTGAGCGATATTTTGTGCTCGATGACCGCAACACCAACCCGGGGGCCGTCTTGACCTCGAAAAAGCTGCCAGAATGGCTGTACTGGGAAGGTGTGAGAGATGTTGTTAGTGTGCAAGAGATAGAAAATGTACTTGAACAGCATGAAGCTAAATATAAAAAATACAAGCTTGGAAGAGGTATCATAGGGGCAAGTTGCGGCATAGCATGGAGAGCAAAAAGAAAAACGTACGAGCTCTTAACATACCTGCCAGAGGAAAAATTCTCGGAAGCAAGATGGGTCGATGCAGAATCGGTAAAAAAGATGGATAAGCAAATTCCATCTACATTCGACAATTACGACTACGAAAATAATTACACGGCAATAATGCCCAATTCTCGCACACCTGTTCTTTTTGGCATTCGCGGGACTATGCCAGAAGAGCTAATCAAAGCAAAAGATATTGTTAAGAGCACCTCATACGAAGCATATTTAATTTACGAGACAAACCAAGGTAGTGATGACCATCTAAAACGCAGAAAAATAAGAGAGATAAGAGAATATACCAGCGCGATAGTGCACGGCAATGTGACAAGCGCGCCGAAGCGCTTGCGAGGAGGCCATGTTATATTCACCATTGCAGATTCTACGGGAGAGATAGAATGCGCAGCTTACGAGCCAACTAAGAAATTTAGAGATGTGATTTCAAAGCTTGAAATAGGTGATGAAGTAGTAGTGTATGGGGGCGTTCGCAAAGAGCCGCTAACAATCAACATCGAAAAAATAAATATCATAAAAGCACCACCTGTGCTAAAGAAGGTTTCTAATCCCGTGTGTCCCCTTTGCGGCAGGAAGATGGAAAGCATTGGCAGAGGTAAAGGATATCGATGCAGAAAATGTGGCACTCGCGCAAGCGAAGCCGATGCACAGTATACAAAGATTGAGCGAAATATAGAAGGATTTTACGAAGTACCAGTAATTGCAAGAAGACATCTGGCGAGGCCATTAAAAATAATAAAAAATTAGTGGTGTAAATATATATACGGAGATTCGTTTGGCATAACCATTATTGCCATGGTGATTAATCCAAACAGCAACGCTGTGCCTACAATAAGATACATCTTCTTCTTGTCATCTATGCCATCATCTAGCATCACACCAATGGCCATTATGCCAAACAAAGCATCGCCGGCAACGCTGATAAGCTTGCCGTAGAATATCGTAACAGTAGTCATGTTGTACCAAGCATTAACGTCCCTCGCATAATCACGCGCACCTGTTTCATCATGAGTGTAGCTCATACTATTTGGCGGAGGCGCTGACTGCCCAATAGCAGCAATGCTCATTCCAACAATCACCAATATTATGCCAATCACTCCAAGAATCATCCACTTCTTCTCCGGCGCTGCCCTCCGCGGTGGCATTGGTCTCGGAGGTGGATACGGTGCTCCTGCATACTGCGGTTGCGGGGGTGGTGGCTGCTGGTAGCCTGGCGCTCCATATCCCTGCGGCTCCTTGTAATCACTATTCATAGCATCCCCTTCGGGAGGATACCCATAGTCTAACCCATCCATCTTTTTCACCTCGTATGTCTAATTACAAAAGAATATATTTATGTTTCGAATCGATGTATCGCGTGTTGTTATAATACAATTGCAATCCACATGATAAAGTTTTTTTAGAGCAACGAGTATATGCAAGTATGAAACTACCCAGCGGCAAGCTTGAGAAAACCATATTTGGGGGTCCCAATTTTGAAGAACTAATAAAGGACCTCGAACTTGAGAAATTTACAGGGTATATTAAAATAGTAAAATACGGAAGAGAGCACGGCATTGCGCATGTAGTATATGAAAATGGCATACCTGTATTGTGCGATTTTGAAAATGACCATCGTGAGAGCGGCGATGACGCCATAAAATATGCTGTAGAACTCGGTAAGGATAACGATTCAGTAATAGAAATCCACTCTTTTAAATATCGCTCATCTACCATAGATATGGACTTCATACTTAACAGCTATTCGGAATTTAGAACAACTGTAGAAAGTCTCAGAGTGTACATGGGCGGGCAAATAGACCTTAACAACATCGAGCTTGGATTTGATGATATAACCATACCTAGCTTTGAAAATAAGCAAGAGAAGTATAATATAGGGCCAGCACAAGAATTGGACGAAAACAATTACATGAAAAGCACAAACTACGAGCTTATGCAAAAACTAGCCGAATTAAAAGAGCGAGAGCGCATGCTCAAAGAGCGTGAAAGAGAACTTCTAGAAAGAGAGAGAGAGGTAGCAGAATCCCGAGCAAGCTTGCAAAGGGAGAAAGAAAAACTCGAGCGTTTTAGAGCACAAATTGCCTCAAAGGCGGAGGAACTCAAAAAACTCAAAGATGAACTTGAAGATAAGTACGCTAGCATTGAGAGAACTGTAAAACAGATAAAACTCAAAGAGCAGGAGATAAGT
>JALULR010000237.1 GCA_027056155.1 DHVE2 group archaeon | reverse complement strand
CACATGCTTATTATAAAATTTATTTCAATGTGAATAACTGTAGATTTAAGACCACAAATAAAATTTAAATACATCTTCGTTATTCCTAGTTGTGCATAACGGAGGCTCTCGAATGAACAAAAAAGCAATAGGGACAATAGTAGTAATCTCGCTATTAGCGGTTGGGCTAGCTGCGGGATACATATACCTAGAAAACCAGATAGGCGGGAAGAGCATAACAATCCTTGCCGCTGGGAGCCTTGCGGCGCCGTTTGAAAAGATAGCGGAAATTTACGAGAAAAAATATGGCGTAAAGGTCAATATTGAAACTGCCGGAAGCTTGGAGACCGTAAAGAAAGTAAGTGAGTTGCACATACAAGCGGATATTGTAGCTGTGGCAGATTACAAAGCCATTCAAAGCTACCTTGTGCCAAATTACACCTCATGGTACATCAGATTTGCCAAAAATGAGCTCGTGCTCACCTACACCGAAAAAAGCAGATACTCTACAGAGCTCAACTCTTCAAACTGGATAAGCGTGCTCTCTCGCAAAGATGTGCGCATCGGGTTCTCTTCGCCCAACGACGACCCTTGTGGATACCGTGCAGTTATGATGTTCTACCTTGCAGAAATTAAATACAATACCACAATTTTTAAAAATGTGGTAGAAAATAATACAGTAATTCGAGTGGAAAACGGCACAATCACCGTGCCTGATGACTCTGAGCTTCTAAATGAGCAAGGAAGAGTATATATAAAACAAAAATCCGTAGCATTACTCAGCGATTTAGAGAGTGGAGATATTGACTACGCGATAGAGTACCTCTCTGTGGCAAAGCAGCACGGACTCAAGTATCTCCGCTTGCCAGATTCTATAAATCTCTCTAACGCTACAATGTCCAATTTCTATCATATTGCAAAAGTAAAGCTAGCGGACGGCAAAATCATCATCGGTGATGCTATTAACTATGCAATAACAGTACCTTCGAACACACCAAACAAAGATTACGCGTATAAATTTGTAAATTTGCTTTTGAGCAATGAAGGAGGGAACATAATGAATCAGTATGGCCAGCCTACAATGTATCAGGTATACGGAAATTTGCCGGAGGAGATTAAAAAATGAAGTTTCTACTTTTTTATTCTCTTTTTGTAATAATTACAATACCTTTTGGATTTATACCCACTCTAATTACCACACTAATAGTCTCAATTTTTGCGTACTTTGAAACTAGAAACTACTACGTATTATTTAGTTCTTTAATTGCAGCGGGCGGGATAATCTGGCTTCCACTGAGCGTGCTCGCCCTTGTACCCATATTTTTAGTATCGAAAGATGAGCCTTTTGTCAAGATTGCTACAATAATTGCCGCTTTGGCTGTGGGATTTATACTGTTCCCCGTAGTTTATCTATTTGTAAGTGCGCCGCCGTGGGGGTTTCCTAACCAGCTTTATATTACATTGCTCACAAGCATAATAGCTGCCACGCTAGCTACCATAATAGGCTTGTTTTTTGCATTGCCTCTTGGGTACGTACTAGCGAGAAAGAATTTTCCGGGCCGTGAGTTTGTAGACGGAGTAATCGATATACCCATCGTTATACCACATACTGTGGCAGGAATAGTATTATTGCTTGTATTTGGCACTGCTGGAGTAATCGGCGCGCCATTGGAGAGCATAGGACTACGATTTTACTACGCCCTGCCCGGAATAATACTCGCAATGCTATTTGTTAGCATTCCATTTTTGATAAATCAGATACGCGACGGAATTGGCAAGGTAGATGAAAGATACGAGCTAGTAGCAATGACACTCGGTGCTACGCGCACAAAAGCGTTTTTCACAGTTGTAATACCACTTATTAAGAGAAACATATTGTCTGGGTCAATAAACGCATGGGCCCGAGCAATGAGCGAGTTTGGAGCGGTTATAATGATTGCATTTTACCCCATGATTGCACCCACGTATATTTATTTCCTATTTACAAATTATGGGCTAAGTACCACGCTGCCAGCCACTTCGTTCATATTACTAATCACACTGCTGATTTTTGTGAGTTTGCGCGTGGTTTTTGGGAGGGTTAAAAATGCTTGAGCTGCATGATATTCATATTGCATTAGGTGATTTAAAAATCGAGATACAACAGCTTAAAGTTGAAAAGGGTGATTATTTGGCGATAATGGGGCCTACCGGTGCAGGCAAAACTGTGCTTCTTGAGAGCATTGCTGGACTCCACGCGCTTCACGGCGGCAAAGTGCTGCTCAATGGCAGAGATATAACGCACATGGCACCTAACAAGAGAGGCATAGCAATGGTATACCAAGACTATGTGCTTTTTCCACATTTAAGTGTGCTGGACAATATTACATATCCACTTAGAATTCGAAAAGAGCGAGACTTTTCCTTTGCTATGAAGCTCGCAAACATGCTTGAAATTAGGCATCTACTGGATAGAGAGCCAAGTACGCTTAGCGGTGGCGAGATGCAGCGAGTGGCACTTGCTCGCGCATTGGTAATCAGACCCAATGTTGTGCTACTAGACGAGCCGTTTAGTTCGCTGGACCTTAAGACAAAGTGCAAAGTTAGAAAAATAGTAAAAGATACGATAAGCGAGCTTAATGCTACGGTAATTCATATAACACATGATGCGGAAACTGCGTGGACGATGGCAAACAAAGTAGCTGTTATGCACGAAGGAAAAATAGTACAGATAGGAAGCACGGAGGATATATTTACGCACCCAAAAACAGAGTTTGTAGCGAATTTTGTAGATACAAACATTTTAAAAGGTGAGGTAATAGGCATGCAAGATTCGCTCACAGTAGTGAAAGTAGGTGATGCAAGAATATATACAGCAGCTCCGGCAAAGGGAAATGTAATACTCTCAATAAGGCCAGAAAATATCATTGTTTCAAAAACCAAAATTGAGAGCTCTATGCGCAATCAGCTACAAGGACGGATAGAGAGCATCGAAAGCACGGGAAGCATTGTCAAGCTCTACATTAAAATAAAAGGCATGGCTCTCGTTTCTACTCTAACACCAAATGCAATACATGCACTATCTCTAGAGCCAAATGCAGAAGTGTTTGTGTATTTTAAAGCATCGAGCGTGCATGTTCTATAAAATAAAAATAGAAATTAGATTGTATTTACTGCCCTAAAAACGCCTTGTACGCAAGGTACGAGCTCCAGAGGTCCATCTTGGATATGACCTCGTAGGGTGAGTGCATGCTTATTACTCCGGGGCCCATATCCACCACATCGAGCCCGTAGCGTGCAAAGAATTTTGCTATTGTGCCACCGCCGCCTTCGTCCACCTTGCCAAGCTCTGCAAGCTGGTACGGTACCTTGCCCTTTCTGAATAGGGTGAGTATCTCGTTCATAAACTCCGCCGTGGCTTCGCTAGAGCCGTATTTACCGCCATGGCCAGTGTACTTGGATATTACCACACCGTAACCCGCCTTAGCTGCGTTCTGTATATCGTGCACACTCTTGTATATGGGATTTATAGCAGCGCTCACATCTGCGCTAATTGCACGAGAGTTGTATAGCACATCTAAGAATTCCGTATGAGTGTACTTTGGATTGACAAGTGAATAAACTTTCTCTAGCACATATTCTAAGAAATTGCTCTGCGCACCCACATTGCCGTCGCTTCCTATCTCTTCCTTGTCATAGAAGAATGATATTGCCGTATACTGCGAGTTCTTCACATCTAGTATTGCCCTAAACGAGGTGTAAGCGCATATGCGGTCATCGTGGCCGTACGCACCAATTAGGCCGCGGTCAAAGCCCACATCTCTCGGCTCGTGTGCAGGCACAATCTCCAAGTCGGCAGAGTTGAAATCCTCTTCCTCCATGCCATATTTTTCGTTGAGGTACTTTAACACCTGCGTTTTGACCTTCTGCTTCACATCATCATCGTTAATAGGTATGTTTCCCACAAGCAACTGCAATTCTTCACCACGTATGCCATCAAATAATTTGCGGTCACCCTGCGCCTTTCTAGCGAGATGCGGAAGCAAGTCGGGTATCACAAAAACAGGGTCATCAGGTGCCTCGCCGATTTTTATCTCTACTTTCTTCCCAGATTTTGTATAAACTATGCCATGAATGGCCAGAGGTCTAGACGCCCATTGATACTTCTTTATACCTCCATAATAATGCGTCTTCAACATTGCAAGAGAAGAATCAGAGTCCTCCCATAGTGGATTGGGCTTTATGTCAATGCGCGGTGCATCAATATGCGATACCACCAAGTCAAATCTACTTGCATCTTTGCCAACTACGCCCATTGCCATGCTCTTATTTCGATTTATGATGTAAAACTTGTCACCTTCTTTAAGGCGAGAGTATGACGATATATCCTTAAATCCCTTTTTCTTCGCCAAGTTCAGGAAAAATTCCACGGTCTCGCGCTCTGTCTTTACCTCTTTCAAAAATTTCTTGTAATCCTCAGCAAACTTCATCGCTTTTTCAAGCTCTTTCTCTTTCAATGTGAGCCACATACTTTCATTCTTTGCACTGAGCTTTTCCTCAATGCTTTTTTTATTCTCTTTTTTTGCCATATTTTTCACCTCCTATTTTATCTTATTCGATTTACCTTAAATGACGCATAACCTACAACCTCGTCCATTGGCTGAACATCTCCGCTTGTTGCATATTTTAAAAGCTCTACCTTGCCCCGGGTCGCAGTGAGCATCGCAGTTACGGGACCATAGCCGCACATGGTTATATTTTTGCGATAAATTACCTTGTAAAGCCCTGATATGTCACGATTCACTATACGCTCAATGGCAAGAGCATCATTTTTGTACGCTTTCTTTTTTGGCACATAATGCGAAAAATCGGTTGATGCAATTACAACCACATCTTTGCCAGATTCGCTTATTGATTCTCTTATTATCTTTCCGAGCCCTTCGGCAATTACCTGCTCTTGAACCATCATTGTAATAGGCACAATTTTAATATCTTTTTTAAAAAACTGCAAAAATGGAAGCTGCACCTCGATGCTATGCTCGTACTTATGCGCAAGCTCGTCAACTGCCACCAGCTCCTTGGTTATGCTCTTTGCTAGCTCTCTGTCAATTCTAGCCACTCCATACGGTGTGGAGAAATCTTCCAAGGTTGTAGCCACTTCCGAGCCCGCTGCATAATGATTAGGCCCAATAATTACAAAAGTATCTGGATAGCCGTCTTCTGCCAGAGTAGAATAAAAATGCGATGCAATTGGCCCAGAATACACGTATCCCGCATGTGGTACTATACCCCCCTCTATTAACCTCTCGCCATCTGGATTGTACTGCGGTATTCGCCCTGCACCGAGAGGATGTAAAAACAAATCAGAAAAAAGAGAGTTTAACTCGTCTTTAGATGAAGGATAAAATTGCCCAGCAACCGCCGGTGCCCTCATAGCGGTGCCTCGAAATCATCAATGGTATATTTGTATTCATCATCATTCTTGAGCTCGCCTCTAGCTTTAAGCACCTCTCTTGCTAGAAGCCAGTATATAAATGCAAGGGCTCTGCGACCTTTGTTGTTGGTAGGTATTACCATGTCCACATAGCTCGTGCGGTTATTTGCATCGCACAGTGCAACCACCGGAATGCGGGATTTTACTGCCTCTCTGAGCGCCTGAGCATCCGCCGAGGGGTCATTTGCAAAAATAATTCTAGGCTCTAAATATTTAGGCAACGAGGGATTGGTAAGCGTACCCGGTATAAAGCGCCCGGCCACCACATTCGCGCCTATTATCTCTGCAAACTTCGCAGCTGGTTTCTGTGCATACTGCCTCTGAGCTACAACTAAAATGTCTTTTGGCTCGTATCCCGCAAATAACTTTGCAGCAAGACGGATTCTCTCGTCAGTTTGTCGAATATCCAAGATATATAGGCCATCATTACGCACTTTATACACAAATTTCATCATGTCCTTGTTTTTCACCTGCGTTCCAATGTGCACACCCGCTGTAAGGTACGTTTCTTCATCTACAAGCAACTCAGCCATTTTACTCACCTTTTATTTCTTCTTCTATT
>JALULR010000236.1 GCA_027056155.1 DHVE2 group archaeon | reverse complement strand
TTATCGTCTTGAGATAAATAGGAATGTGATACAGAGCATACACTCACTGCGAAAAAAATAAATCCACTATGCACCATGCACACGCATGGGCAAAATACTTCACATAATCAAAGAAATTTCGTCATTTATCTCGGTGGTTATTGTCTTGAGTATATTAATCACAAGCTTTGTAGTTATGTTCTATGGCATAGGATACATAGCGCCTTATATGCACGAAAAATACTTTTACATACCTATATTTATACTTATACCAGTGCCTCTTTTGCTGTTGCTATTAGTGGACATGGCAGCTTATATATGGTACCTGTTTTTGGTGGTAGTCCTATCAGCGTGTGTTCTGCTTTTCCTATATCGCGGCTTGCCCGCCTATTTTAATAAATTATCCAAAGAGCCGCTATCTTACAAAACCAACGAAATTCAAGAGCTAGCAGAAATATATTCAATGCTCTTGTTTTTAAACGTAATCATCGTGCTTATCATGCACATTTTCTCGGTAGAAACGCCTACCATTGGCATAGAAAAAATACCCTTATACTCACAGATTCTCCAACTGCTTCACGCGTCAGTCTATGAGGAAATTGTCACACGCTTGCTATTTCTAGGGATTCCTGTGTATTTGTGGCATCTACTAGCTCCAAGCTCAAACAAAGATAAAAATCTAAAAATATGGCGCATATTCGGAGGCGGCTACGAGTTCGGCGTGCCAGAGCTCACCTTCACTCTGGTATCTGCAACAATTTTCGGCATTGCCCATACTCCCGCATGGGGCTGGTGGAAATTCTTCCCAACATTTATAGCAGGAATTGCAATGGCATACCTGTATTTGAAGTACGGCATTCATATGTCCATACTCTTGCATTTTACCACGGATTTTATGACCATACCCATGGCAATGAACACTAAAGTATACATGGTGTTTGGGCTAATGTTCATGATTCTACTCATACTTGGCATAGTATTTACAATTTCATATTCAATACGCATGTTACAGCACTTTGGAATGCGCAAAAAACAAACTCGCAAATTTGTCCCAGCGCCGCCACCACCGTGGATTGAGCTAAAATGCCCAAACTGTGGAGGTCAAGAATTTAGGTATATAGGCGATGGCAAGCTCCAATGTATTAGATGTGGTACTATAATTGACGAGTATCAGGAGCAATCTCATCAATCACCTGAGCAAGGTTTTCTCCCTCCACCACCACCTTAATATCTCCAAGAGGTACATTACCTACTGAAAAGCTCACTTTACCCACGGTAGCTACCTGTTTATTTATGCGAAACTCCACAACGTTTCCTCTTAAATTCCCAAGCAACACGCCCCGTGCAGTGTCTCTAATTCTCTGCTCTTTTAAAAGTTTTGCAAAGGTAGATATGTCATGGGAAATGCCTTTTAGCGTATCGGAGCTAAAACTAAATTGAGAATCTGGAAATATGGTTAATATGGCATTTTTTATTTTTTCAACACTCTCGGTGGGGTAAACTCGCGTATAAATGGATATAGTTATACCCATATTGCATGGCGCCTCCTTAGGTCTTCTTCGCTTTGCCCAGTCTTAACCATAAGCTCAGCTACCAAAGAATCCAACAGTATAACTGTAGATATCTCAAAAAGCGTGCCAAGGGGTGCTAGACTTCCATCTCTGTGCTCATTTGCAACATGTATGACCAAATCTGCATACTTGGCAAGGGGAGAATGCTCCGAGGAAGTAATTGCAATTATCTTAGCTCCTATTCTCTTAACCACGCTAGCCACAAGAAGTGTGGACTTTGTCATGCCGGTGTTTGAAATCAAGATTACAGAATCGTCCTTGGTAACAATCGGTGTGATAGTCTCACCTATAAAATAAGAGGTGAACCCTAGCTGTACTAGACGCATGGCAAAAAACTTGCCCACTAGCCCAGAGCGCCCAGAGCCATAAATAAAAATCTGATTACTGCTTTTAATTATATCTACTGTCTCGTTGACAACGCTATCATCAACTCCATTGAGGGACTCTTCAGACAAAGAAAGTATGTGCTGATACGCACCTCTAAACATTTACGCTCCCTTCTTAGCAAGCTTTCTCTGCATAACGCGCTCGGTAATAGTCCGCATATACGCAGCATCGTGCTCCAAGAGCGGTGAGGCGGAGATTACAGTAATGTCGTACTCTTGCTCATATATCGCACCTGCTAGTGTTTCAAATTTCAAATCGCCTTTCTTTATTGGTGTGAGCCTGAGCTCGTTTCCATTTTCATACTCTACACCAGAGAACTCGATGTAGTGCCCGTTTGGCATATACTTCTCCACAGTATCAAAGACTTCGACGAAATCTTTAGCTTCTTTAAATTTACCATCGCCTCTAGCATGGAGATGCGCAAAATTCACAATGGGCAAAATGCCTCGCACTTTTTTAACCAGTGAGATGAGTTCGTCTAAATCTCCAAATAGCTCTTGCTTTCCGGATGTTTCAAACCCTAACTTGGGCTTGAGCTTCATGCTCTTGTACCTTGCCTTTAATGCTTTTACATTTTCTACAACATTTTTCATAGCTTCTTTCTTTCCTAGGTCTCCATAGAGCCCTATGTGGTTTACCACAATATCAGCACCCATCTCGTTGGCAAGTATGCCGCCCCATACAATATAATCCATCGACTTCTCAGTAAGCTCACCGTTGCTCACCAAGTCCATATAATAAGGAGTGTGCAAAGTGAGCCGCACATCTAGCTCTTTGGCAAGAGCGCCCAGCATATTGAGCTCTTTATAACTAGTTGCAAGGTTCCAAAATAGTTGAAGCACTATATCATCTTCTTCAAGCTTCTTGTTTATACCGATGGGCATATAATTGCCCTCATCATCGGGGCGCAGCGTTTCCACAATGATAGAATCCTCCACTTCCCTAGGCTTTAACCCAATCTCATCTATGACCGCACGCTCTTGCACATTAGCACGCAAAAACTGAATCTCTATGGCATGCAAGCCCATGCGATGTGTGTCTTCTATGGCATCTTTTAGAGTGCGCCCTTTACATGAAAGTGGTATTCCTGCAAGACCAAATCTAAACATCAATAAATGTTATACACTCGCATCTAATAATCTTTTCGGGGCATTCCCACAATATATTACCTCAACCCATGTCCAAAGTATATATCACAAAGAGAGTTTTTTAATGTTGAGCACATGCTCCCGTATGTTTGGCTGGACCGGAAAATTATTGCGTATAAATCTAAGTACTAAGAATGTGAAGGTAGAAAGCATACCCGAGAACGTACTGCAAGATTATATAGGCGGGCGCGGGCTAGGTGTAAAGCTATACTACGATTCTGTAGCTCCTGACATAGACCCCCTAAGCGAGGAAAATCCTTTGATTTTCACAGTAGGCCCTCTTACAGGCACAGCACCTATGTCCGGCAGGCACGTGGCAGTTTCAAAATCACCGCTAACGGGCACGATTCTTGATTCAAACTCTGGCGGAGAGTGGGGCAAAGAGATGAAATACGCGGGCTACGATGCGATTATAGTGGAAGGCAAGGCAGAAAATCCTGTGTACATTCGCATAAATAATGAAAAAGTAGAGTTTGAATCTGCAGAAGCGCTCTGGGGCAAGGACGTAGAATACACTACCCGAAAACTCGAGAGATTTGGTAGTGTTGCTACAATAGGCGCAGCGGGAGAGAAAGGCGTGCTATACGCTGCAATCATGAACGATTTAACCCATGCATTAGGGCGTGGCGGACTCGGCACTGTGATGGGCTCTAAAAACCTCAAAGCAATTGTAATCAAAGGCTCGAATAAGCCGCCCATTGCAGCTCCAAATAGATACAAAGATGCAATGATGGATATGGTCAAACTACTTGAAGCTTCACCGCCAATTAACAAAGGTCTGCGCGTTTTCGGCACTGCTATGCTATACGATATTGTGAATTATTTAGACGTGATGCCAACCAACAATTTCAATGATGTACATTACAACGGCGGTGAGCAGCTTTCCGGAGATTACATTGTGGAACATTACGAGCTCAGGCATGAGGGTTGTTGGGGCTGTCCTATAAAGTGCAAAAAATGGGACGCAAAACGCAATATAGAGCTTCCCGAGTACGAGACAATATGGGCATTTGGGCCAAATATAGAAAATGGAGATTATGAGAAGATAGTAAATGCAAATATCAGGTGCAACCGCAACGGGCTAGATACTATAACCACTGGAGCTACGATAGCAATGTGGCGCGAGCTAAAAGGTGAGAATTATCTTGAACAGGTAGATGAAATTATCACGCATGAAGAGCTCAAACTCGGCTCTATGCGCATTGCCAAAAAATACAACGCGGTGGAGAAAAGAACGGATATTAAAGGTTTGGAGCTCCCGGGGTACGACCCTCGAGGACTGTATGGACAGGCGCTGAGCTATGCGACGAGCAATCGTGGGGGCTGCCATCTCCGTGCATACATGGTCGCTCCGGAAATTATTGGAAAGCCAAAACTCATACATCGCCTCAGCCCAGAGGGAAAAGCGGGGCTAGTGGTAATATTTCAGAATTTGAATGCGGCTATAGACTCGCTCATACTCTGCAAATTTACGGGCTTTGCCATGACCGAGGTAGAATACGCCAAACTACTTAGCGGTGCTACAGGTGTGGAGTATCGCGCGGAAGATGTACTCAGAGTAGGGGAGCGCATATACAATCTAGAGCGTTTGTTTAACGTGCAGGCGGGCATAGGCGGCAATGAAGATACACTTCCCGAGAAAACCTTCGCGGGAAGCCATGCATTATCGCGGGACATTTTCAACGAGATGTTAGAGCAATACTATGAGTTTCGTGAGTGGAAAAATGGCGTGCCAACCGAAGAAAAATTGAAAAAATTGGGAATAAATTAACGGTTTCTACGAACAAAAAGCGCTCCGATTAGAGCTACCAAAACTACCAAAATCAGCGGGTTTGACATCTCTGGCACGCTTGGCGTGTTGGTAAGCGGGTAATTATCTCTGGCACCTGCAGTTCCCGTAATGTTGTAAGGCTTATCCACTATACCATACGGCGCTTCATCATCCGGCGATGTCCAGTCTGCCCAGTAGTTGCCGTACCCGGGGTGCTGAGGCGTGCCGGTAGTGTTCCACCAGTTGTTAGTTCCATTGTCGCAAGCCTGTACGTGCTGCTCTGAGTACGTATCCGTAGCACCGTTATTATACGAGAATGTATTATTGTAAATTCTATTTTGCATTCCTGAATCTAGGTATATCCCGTAATGTGTGTTGTTCATTATGCTGTTGTAGGTGAATGTATTATTTCCAGAATCTATAACATAAATGCCGTAGAAATCATTCCATATTGTGTTTTCAGTTATTGCGTTGTGCTCACCATGTCTGTAAAAATATATGCCTCTCCAAGGATTGTTCATGATTATATTGCCTTTTATTAGGTTGTACTGTACTTTTCCTGTTGCGCCGCCATCAAGGTATATGCCAACTTGTTGATTTCCGGATACGTTGTTGTAAGTGATGTTACCAAATTGGCTCCAAGCGCCAAGAAGAATACCCTCTGTGTTGTTTGTTACAGTGTTATTTGTAATTACGTTTTTGTATCCTCCATTAATGTATATTCCCGCGCCTCCAATTGAACTAACTTTGTTGTTTACTATATGATTATAATCCCCAGCGTATACATATATCCCATTTACCCCTTGTCCATCTCCCACTACTGTGTTATTGATAACCATAATTCTACCTCCATTAATATTAATTCCTGTATTCCCACTGTAGTATATCTTATTTCCTTTAATGATATCATCACCCCCTGTTAAAAAATCTATGCCCGTACTACTGCTGTTACTTATGATGTTGTTAACTATCTTATTTTGATGTGTGCCGATTGTGTATATGCCTGTGCTCCCAGGGTGGTCTATGATATTTTCATATACTGTGTTGTTGCATGCATTTTCGATATAGATTCCAATATCGTTGTTGTTCTCTATCAGATTTCCTTCAATTGTTAATTTTGCATCTTGTTCTATTTCTCCTTCGATGTATATTCCTCCATCGTTTCC
>JALULR010000235.1 GCA_027056155.1 DHVE2 group archaeon | reverse complement strand
TAGCTTTACAGCGGAAGTGAGCTCTTACGATAGCATAGCGTCGTATTTCTGGGATTTTGGTGATGGCTCATACTCTCAGCTAGAAAACCCCAGCCATGTGTTCAAGAGCAACGGCACTTATACTGTGACGCTGTATGTAAATGATTCTGATGGCTCAAATGTTAGTGCGTCTCACATCATACAGGTAAATGATTCTATGCCTGTTGTGGATTTCACTTATTCTCCGAGCACAATATATGAGGGAGATACTGTTAATTTCACCGCGGAAGTGAGCTCTTACGATAGCATAGCCTCATATTTCTGGGATTTTGGCGATGGCTCATACTCTCAGCTAGAAAACCCCAGCCATGAGTTCAAGAGCAACGGCACTTATACTGTAACGCTGTATGTGAATGACTCTGACGGCTCAAATGTTAGTGTATCTCAAACTATTATCGTATTAGATACCTCACCAACATGCGATTTTGAATATGCGCCCACGGTGGGCACTATCCCTTATGAAGGCATACCCATTCATTTTGAAGCGATATGGAGCTCTTATGACCCCGTGGTGAACTGGACTTGGTATTTTGGTAATGATATTATGTACGGTAAGAGTGTAAATTATACCTTCTTGGAAAATGGAAACTATACTGTTGAGCTCTTAGTGATTGATAATGATGGTTCATTTGGAAGTATGACTCACATCGTATATGTGAGAGATACCCAGCCCGTGGTAAACTTTACGTATTCCCCTTCAAAGATATATGTGGGTGAAACTGTCAACTTTACCGCGGAAGTGAGCTCTTACGATAGCATAGCGTCGTATTTCTGGGATTTTGGAGATGGCTCGTACTCTCAGCTAAAAAATTCTAGCCATGAGTTTAAGAGCAATGGCACTTACATTGTAACGCTGTATGTAAATGACTCTGACGGCTCAAATGTCAGCTTCTCTAAGCCCATAACTGTGCATTATTCTCCGCTTTCTGTTTCTTTTACATACACAAATACTACGGAAGGAGAGCCAGTGTTTTTCAACGCTACTATAACCACATATGCCAATGTAGTCAGTATAAAATGGGATTTTGGAGATGGCAATATATCCGAGGACAATAATCCACCTCCGCAAATCAGGGAGCTTCACGTACGTCATGTTTATGCGAAAAACGGTACATATATGGTGCGCCTTACTGTGAAAGATGACGAAGGGAAATCTGCAACAGCAGAGCATCAGATACTTATCAATCCCTCTTTCCCGCATGTGGTTTTGAAAGTAGATGGGCCCACCGTTGTAAACGAAGACCAAACTATAGTTTTAAACGCATCTGGCTCAACCGCGTATGGCGGTATAAAAGAGTATTTGTGGTTTTTCAAATATGGCGATACTTTTGGGAAGATTCCGGATCCTGGAAATGGGCCAATAA
>JALULR010000234.1 GCA_027056155.1 DHVE2 group archaeon | reverse complement strand
TGTGGGCACCACGGGCCCGCCGCTGGGTCTAGCTTATTTGGCATCCATGGTAAGAGATGAGCACGATGTAAAAATAGTTGATTCTATAGCCGAAGATTTGAATTATAACGATGTGAAAAGAATAATAAAGAGTTACGACCCGGACATTGTTGGCATCACTTCCACGACGTCTATGATTCCCGACGCCTACGCCGTTGCAAAGATGGCAAAGAGGAATAATGAGAATGTTAAAGTTGTGATGGGCGGCCCGCATGTTACCTTTACTCCCGAGAAAACGATAAAAGAGTGTCCGTGCGTTGATTACGTGGTGCGTGGAGAAGGAGAGCTAACTTTTAAAGAGCTCGTAGATGCCATTGCAAAGAACGAAGAGGCGAAGGATATACTCGGGCTCAGCGTGAATATGGGTGACAAGGTTAAGAATAACCTTGCGAGGCCATTGATTAAGGATGTGGACACCATACCCCTGCCCTCCTACGATTTGCTTCCAATGGATAAATACCAAGCTGACGGTATTAAATTTGGTACTATAATGACCTCGCGCGGATGCCCGTTCCAGTGTGCGTTTTGCTCTTCTTCCCTGCAATTCGGAAAGAGATGGAGAGGGCACAGCGATTCCCGTGTTATCGAAGAGCTAAAGATACTACGCGAGGAATACGGGCGCAGAGAGATTGAGTTTTTGGACGATACTTTTACACTTAATAGACCACGGGCCATAAGGATTGCAAAGAGAATAAGGGAAGAAGGGTTGGACATATCTTGGACTGCGTCTTCCCGCGTGGATATATTCACAAACGAGGTTGCAGACGCTTTGAAATATGGTGGTTGCCACACCGTTTACTTCGGAATCGAGTCCGGCTCGCAGAAAACCTTGGATTTCATAGGAAAGAGAATAACGCCAGAGCAATCTCTCGCTGCTGTTAAGAAAGCCAAGCTCAGAAAATTGCACGCTTTGGGTGCATTCATAATCGGATTTCCCGAAGAAACAAGGGAAGATGTGAAAAAGACAATAAAATTCTCAAAGAAAGTGGGCGTAGATTATGCACAGTTTACCGTTGCCACGCCGTATCCGGGAACGAGACTCTGGGATTACGCAATTAGCAAAGACCTGATAATGACCTTTAACTGGCGCAAATATACCACATTAGACCCAGTTATGAAACTAATGCACTTCTCTACCGAGCAAATCACGAAGATGCTTCAGTGGGCGTACATATCCTTCTACGTTCGCCCTGTGTATCTTCTCAAGGACATAATAATGCAGGGTGGTTTCATATTCAGAAGGGCGATTCCAAACGCCATCAAAGTGGCAAGGCAGACAATGAAGCCAGAGTTGGGAAACGAGTAAAGCACTCATAATATTGTGTGTGGCGCTCCTGCGAGCTTTTCTAACGCCTCCTCCTCTGTGAAATGCAGCTTTCCCGGAAGCACAAGAGAATGCAACGGCGGGCCAAAATCTTCCATTATTAATTTTCCGAGGGCACCTGCGCGAGCCAAGCAATCGGGTGCGCCTGCGCGAGCTATGACTGCAATCAGCGTGCTCTCGTTAAAAATGCCCTTTTTCTTTTTTTGCTCCATATCGAGGAGTATTTGCATCGCCTCGTTTGCGGTCATAGGTCTTGGATTTATGTCAAGGAGAATGAGGGTATGGAGCCCGCGTGAGAAGTTCTCGTATATGTAATCGTATGCGCTTGTTGGAAAGTAATGAGCCTGAGGAAAGGGAAGCGATACCGTGCGCCCGAATTTGTAGTTTTGCAGCCCCAAGATTCCGGGTGCAGCGCTTATTATTGAAGCATTATGAACTATGCGCGTCTTTATGCCATTGTCCTCAGCCATTATTCTTAGTGAGACATGGGTAGTGGCAATCATAGGGTCTCCTACCACCAAGAGCACTACGTTTTTGCTTTTTGCGTTTTCTAAAATCAGCTCCCCGTTTTCTACCTCTTCCCTTGGCAGCAATCTCACTTTTTTACCCAATGCATTCTCTAATTTCTCTTCCTTCAATCCGATAAGGTGCGAGGTATAAAATTCTGCAAACACCAAATCTGCGTCTTCTATAGCCTTTTTGCCTCTAATTGTCAGGTCTTCTATGTCGTACAGTCCTAATCCAACAAAAGTGAGCATGATTGGATTATTAGCAGCAGATATTTAAAAAATGAGGCATGAATTCTACTCTCTAATCTATAAATATGCCCTGTGTAGATACAATATGGTTAAGAGCAACTCACCAGCGGCAGTGCTGAAAGATAGGATTATTCCGAGCGCTCCTTGTACCACAATGCATGTAATTATTGGTGCAAGAGCGATGGCATTTCCAATAATAACCAATAGCAAAAATCCCAGCGCGCTCATTGCCACATTTGTGCGTATTCCCAGCATGTCGCCCAGCGCCAAAACAACTATGCTTGCAGCAGCCATGCTTATTCCAAGAAGTGCTTGCCACACAGGGTTAATAATATGCCCTGTGATTGCTCCGTACAAATTCATTATTGCAAGCGTGCCTAAGAATACAATGTATGCCATAGCAGTTTTCTCCAAAAACAGGAATTTTTTTGATACGGGAAGCGAGCGGAGCAGCGGCATGTTTTCGAACCCAAACAAAGAGTAGAGATATATTATTACAAAAGTAATTATCACGCTCAGAATCGTGGTTCCGTGCATATTCATGCCCATTAGCAGCAAGCCCTCCAACGCGGGAAGTATGAGTAGCATCGCTAGACCAGGGCTTCTCGTGGTAATTTTTAAATCTTTTTTTAACATGCCTACTAGCGGAGTGGTGGAATGTAATTCAATCTTTGTTGCGCTCTTATACTCTATATTTATTTTTGTGCCTATCTCTCTTATTATGCGCTTTGCCAGCCATATTCCCAGCGCTAGGAAGAGCAGAGAGGATATAATGGATATAGGCTCTGGTGAGAGCATCATATACGCAATATCAAACGGAAACAAAGCTCTCAGCAGGAGCTCGTAATGCTCCACCACTGGCTCAA
The DNA here is from genome assembly GCA_027056155.1 of DHVE2 group archaeon. Taxonomy (GTDB): domain Archaea; phylum Thermoplasmatota; class Thermoplasmata; order Thermoplasmatales; family Aciduliprofundaceae; genus JAADDK01. Next base: position 3,131 of record JALULR010000234.1, on the reverse strand, counting down.
AATGCTCTATTTTACGGTATATTATCGGCAGCCATATCATGACTGCATAGAGCACAAAGAATGCTGAGCCCCATATTATAATAAATACAAAACGCAGTGCAGCGTTCCACCCTCTTGATGGGCTTGCAAGTTTTTTATAAAATATTTTTGAGAGATAGAGCACTATGGCTATTGCAAAAATTTCAGAGAGTACCGCGCCTATGAATGCGGGAGCAATGCTCCATAATGATACAAATCCTGCCAATAATGGGAAAGAAATTGCGGTAATTACGAGGGGAGTATCAAATATCCTGAGAAATGTGAAACTCTTTACTATATTCTGCTCTTTTTTAGAGATGGGTAATGTGGCTAGAATGTCAAAATTTACCTTGAAGAAGTATGTTACAGACTGTAAGAAAAATAGGGCGAACATGAATGTTATAAGGATAAAAACGGAAGTGTATGATATAACTGTGTGTTGCATAACGGCAAACATTTCTGCAGCGATGAAGACCAAACTCAGAAAAATCTTGTTAATTTGCATTGAAACCGTGGAATTGCTCAAAACCTTTCTTATTGCCTCCTCGCTGGAGTTGGGCTTGCGCATATCCAACATGGATAAAAATGCTAGCTCTTTATAGAAATACTGCGAAAGCTTCCATAGCTCACTTAGAGAGCGCATGCACTATCCCTCTTATGTCTTCGTCCTCGCCTGTAAGCTTTAAAAATATGTCTTCGAGAGTGCCCTCTTCGTGTGCCATGCTTCTGAGCTCTTGCACGGTGCCTATTGCTACGAGCGTGCCATTATTGATCACTGCAATTCTATCACAGAGCTTCTCTGCTATATCCATTATGTGTGTGGAAAACAGTACCGAGCCTCCTTTTTCAACATGTACCTTTAGTAGCTCTTTTAGCAAGCGTGTGGATTTTGCATCTAAGCCGTTTAGCGGCTCGTCCATTATGAGCAATTTTGGCTCGTGCATTAGCGCTGCTACAAGCTGCACTTTTTGTTTTGTGCCCATGGATAGCGCGGCTATTGGCTTGGTCACGTGATTTTCTATGCCAAACCCGTATATGAGCCTTGCAAACCTGTCTTCATCTCGAAATCCGCGTATTGAGGCAATATACTCAAAAAACTCCATGGGAGATAGGGATTCTATAAGCATGAACTCTTCTGGCACGTAGCCAATCTGATTTTTTGCGTTTATATCTATCTCTTTGCCCTCTAGCCTTATTTTTCCAGAGTAATCTACTAACCCCATTATTGCTTTGAGGGTAGAGCTCTTGCCCGCGCCGTTGGGTCCAAGTATGCCGAATATCTCTCCGTTTTGGACTTCAAAGCTTATGCCTTTAACCGCTGTGAATGAGCCGTATTTAACGTATATATTATCAACAGAAAGCATACTGGAGAATAAGGAGTTATTATTAAAAATGTAGCACACATTAGAGTTTATTTACAAATTCGCTCTTGAATTTATTATATCTCCTCTCGATTCTGACGCTGCATACTGAAAGAAGAATAATCGCCAAAACAATCAAACTCACTCTCCACAGCAATGAAATTTCAAAAATTGCAACACCCCACAGGAGCAGGAGTATTCCTATTGCAACTCCCACAATGTCCCAGCCCCATATCCCGTATTTATCGCTGGTAAGCATTCGGGTTGTTGTGAGATAATCCACTTTGTCTTTAAGCTCTTTGTCCATAAGATAATAATGATGAGAGAGTAAAAAATATTTCCTTTGTGTGTGAAAAGATAAGTACATCATTCCCCATGCTCTCCATGCCCCGATGATGAGTTCAGCCTTAGCTGAGCCTTGATGAGAGACGGGCGGGCTGAGGGGCTTATTCTTAATTTTGAAAATCTCTTGAGATTATTACTTCGTACATCTTTTAAATAATGGCGCAGATGAGAAATTATGATGAGTGCAGTAGATACTGTGTATATGGAACCAATTACGATGATACCTCAAAAATCCAGCAAAGAGGAACTTATAGCGGTTGCTAGAGCTTTCGTGATGGCAGAGGGTGAAGAGAAAATAGCCCTTGCAAAGGCAATGCTTGTACTTATGAATACTTAATCCTCTACAATCACTTCGTATTCAACCTCGCAACCGCTACGGCGCAGCATTGCACTTATCGGGCAGTAGCGATTTTGAGATAGCTCAACCGCTTTTTTCGCCTTTTCGTAATCAGTTCCCTTTAACACATATTTTAATTTCACGCGAGTATAGACTTTTGGGTGCTCGGGCGCGCGCTCTGCCTCTATATATATGTTGAATTTGCTCGGCGGTTGTTTCATTTTCATGAGTATGGCGACCACGTCCATGCCCGTGCAGCCGCCCAGCGACATGAGAAATGCTTCCATCGGCGCCGGTGCCTTTTGCACATTGAGATAATCGGATTCAAGAACAATTGAATGGGAATCACTCTCTGCGAGAAACCGCATACCTTCTATATGGTGTAATGTTATCTCTGAGGCCATATGTGCGGAGAATTACCCATGCATATAAAGATTTCTGCCTATATTCGTATAATGTGCGCAAGGATTAGTATGAAAAAGATAAATCCTATTACCATGAGCACGGTGCCAATAATCTGCGAGTAAAGAATAAGTTTGTATATTTTAATTCTTCTTTTTACGTCTATGTCATAGTTATCAGGGGGTTTGAGCACAGAATTACGCATTATTTCTCGCCGCCAGTATGCTCTTGATTCTCTTCCTCCTGAAGAAATCCTCGCGCTCACGCTCGTCTAGCACGAGCTCTATGTACTTCTCCGTAGCGTGGAATCTTGGAATAAATATATGCTCAAGGGCATTAACCCTCCTTTTTGTCTTTTCTATCTCTCGAGCGAGGTTCTCTATGGTGCCCTCCACCTCTGCAAGTTTTACTATATTGTCCATAATCTCGCTAAATTTCTTTTTTGCCTCGTCGAGCTTTGCAGAAGTATGCAGAAACCCGTATTCAAGCCCTTTCTCTTCTTTGAGCATCTCCATTTGTGGCGTGAGCACTCCCATGATATTCATTGTTGTGGTCTCTATATCTCCAACTGAGCCTATTTGCCTAGCTATATCGAGCACATTTGTTCGGCCCATAACCATCTCTGCCTCTATCAGACCGTGAAAAGCCGTTTTAATCTCTTCTTCCAC
>JALULR010000233.1 GCA_027056155.1 DHVE2 group archaeon | reverse complement strand
AAGCTAAAAGAGCGCAGAGCACGAGCGAAAGATTAGCTATTACATTTCTTTCCTTTTTAAGCGTAATAAATAAAAGCAAAATTTGATATGCACAAATGAGCATGTCCCATCATGAAGCCGTTTAGAGACTTGATTCCGTTTGATAAAGCGAGAGAGATTCTTCTAGCCCATGTACCCGAGCTCAAAGATAAAGAGAATGTCGAGCTAACGCAGGCGGTGGGCAGGGTGCTGGCAGAAGATGTGCGCTCACCCGTATCTGTGCCTCCATTTGACCGAGCTGCCGAAGACGGATATGCTGTCATCGCGCAAGACACGTTTGATGCTGGGCAATATAGTCCTGTAGAGCTTGAAATAGTTGGGCGAATAAACACAGGTGAATACAAAAAGATAAGAGTAGAGCACGGGCAAGCGGTAGAAGTTGCTACAGGGGCAATGCTTCCGGAAGGGGCTAATGCAGTAGTAAGGGTAGAAGATACCGAAAAAGAAGATACTAAACTGCGTGTTTACAGAGCAGTGCACCCGGGTTTTGATGTTGCTCCTGCAGGGGAAGATATAAAATCCAAGGCCACAGTACTCAAAAAAGGAGAGCTTCTTATGCCCTCTAAAATTGGCGCTCTAGCGGCAGTGGGTATAGCAAATGTGAATGTATATAAAAAACCGGAGGTGGCAATACTTCCCACAGGTGACGAGTTAATTGAGCCGGGAGCGGCACTAGTTCCGGGCAAGATTTACGATGTGAATTCCTACACGCTCTCTTCGGTTGTTTTGGAAAATGGAGGAGTGCCTAAAGTGTATGGGTATGTGCGAGATAATGTTCAAGACATCGAAGAAAAACTCAAACAAGGGCTAAAGCATGATATGGTGGTATTTTCAGGAGGCTCATCGGTTGGCGAGCGGGACCTGCTGGTGCAGGTTATATCTAGCATGGGCAAGATATTGTTCCATGGTGTTCAAATTAAGCCGGGAAAGCCTACATGGGCTGCACTTGTGAATGGCAAGCTCGTATTTGGCATGCCCGGGTTTCCTACCTCATGCCTAAATGACGCGTATCAGTTTTTAGTGCCTGCACTTAGAAAGATGGCGCACTTGCCGCCAAAACGCGAGATTACGGTTAAAGCAAAGATGTCTAGAAGAATAACCTCAACTCTCGGAAGGCAGCAGTTTTTCACTGTGAGATTAGAAGGCGATATCGCGTATCCAGCATACAAAACCTCTGGTGCTATTACTAGCCTTGCAAACTCAGATGGGTACATAATTATCCCCGCTACGGTGGACCTTGTAGAGAAAGGAGAGATTGTAGAAGTGCATCTGTGGAGGTAATATTATGATATTAGGATTCTGCGGGTTTTCAGGCGCAGGTAAAACAACAATGATTGCAGAGCTAGTAAGAGAGCTAGAGCCTAAATATAGCGTTGCAGTGGTAAAGCATACAC
>JALULR010000232.1 GCA_027056155.1 DHVE2 group archaeon | reverse complement strand
CGCATGGTGTAAGGATTGGCCAATCAAGGCAGATGGTGGATGGCGCGGCACGAGGTATAGGAAATGACAGAAGAAGAATGGCGTCGTATAAAACGTTTTAACCCCGATAAAAATTGGGGTGATCCACATAAAATGGATTATGGGTTTATTTTTCTCCTAGATAAATTATCTGCGCATTTGAATATACCGATAATTATTAGCCGTGGGTATTACGTGCGGGTAGCGGACAAAAGCCCTTCGCGTTCCGATTTTTACCACAGCAGCGGCATGGCCTGCGACCTTGTTTTCCCCCAGTGCGATTTCACCGATACTCTTTTGAGAGTGCTCAAACTGTGGTGGTTTGGGGGCATCGGTATTCACCGGAGTAACGGAGCGTGTGAATTGCATTTAGATGCCGGAGACCGCGAAGCGTGGTGGGAAGACGAGATCGGTGTACACAGGCCGATTTCCGAATTACTCTTACCAATAGCAGCCATAGAAAAAAGACCGAATCTTAAAAGGACACCCAGTTTTTAGATAAAAACTTAAGATCACTCTGCGCTTTCGTTTACACGGCGCAACTCCCATCTGCGTCTCGCAGACTCAGACATTTTGGCTTTGGTTTCCTCCGTATGCTTTCGCCATTTAAAGAGCGGTTTTTCTTTAAATCGCTTATGTGCATTCATGCGTTTTTCGGGAGTCCATCTCGCTTTTGCGATGGCGCCCATCTTTCTTTTAGTTTCCTCGGTGTGCACACGTCCAGTGTTAGCTACCGATATTTTTCTTTTAGTTTCCTCGGTGTGGGCGCGCCCCATACGGGCGGCGCTAATTTTTTCAAGTGCCACTTTTGTGTGTTTTTGACCTTTTTCCATTCTATATTACCGTCGAAAGGCGCATACGCGCCGCCACCTGCGAATGATTAAGTCTCGGTTTATACCCCATGTTTGACATATCATCTATTTCCATAATCCTGTTTTTCGCAGTATCTAAATTTGTATCTTCCCAGCGCGGGTTACAGAATTTATCACCGATTATATACGTCATGTAAACGTTAGGGCAAACATGTTCAATTCTTACAACATGTGTTCCGTCTTTATCAACCAATACTGCGGGGTACGTGGCGTACCCAATTGGCCTACTTAGCCAATGCATGTTGAACCTCCGTTATGTCTTTTTTGTAGCCGTTTTATAAAAGCGAGGCACTCTCTTTTTGTTGTAAACACCCCTTTAACAGGAACCCCCTTATACATATGGCTAGCGTCAGAATAAAAGGATAAACTCACACCGTGAACGCAATATCCATCGTAGTTGATTTCCCCTCGAAAATCGTATCCCAATTTAGTCATTTCATCTCTTATGGGTGAGTAATCTTCAAAACCGAACACCCCCAAGCTGAAACTGCTTCCATATTTTCCCGTTCTGAACCCCTTCATACTTGATTACCTCCTACTATCC
>JALULR010000231.1 GCA_027056155.1 DHVE2 group archaeon | reverse complement strand
CTCATAAGTAGTAATGTTTATATTTGAGTTCCAATTATCCCGCAATTGGTGTCAAGATGAAGCGTAGTTCAAGAGATTGGAAAAAACGCGGTAAGATGCGCTGGAAGTGGAGAAAGAAAAAGATGCGCCGCTTGAAGAGGCAGAGGCGTGCCAATAAGAGATAACTTTGCACATTATTTTGAGGTTTCTATTCCTCTCTTTGTTGGATTTCATCTTCTATGAGTGTTGCTCATGCATTGGAGTGCTAATATGAATATTAATACAAGGGTAAAAGCTAAAATCTAGAGCCCTATATACACTTGTGAAATTCCTAGCGGACCACATGCTCGGCAAGCTTGCAAAATATTTGCGATTTTTGGGCTACGACACGTATTATCCGTCAGGCACCATGAGCGATACAGAAATTCTGGTGCTTGCAAAATCAGAAAATAGGATAGTGCTCACGCGGGATAAAGAGCTTGCTCGCAGAAGCAAAGGTTTACTCATCGAAAGCGACAATTACCGAGAGCAGCTCAAATTTGTAATACGCAAATTTAATCTGAACACAGAGCAGCTATTATCAAGATGCTCTGTCTGCAATACTTTATTAATTGAGGTGCCCAAGCAAAGTGTTCATGGAAAGGTGCCCGCTCATGTTTATGAGCACAATGACAAGTTTTTTATGTGCCCCAAATGCCAGCGCATATATTGGTACGGTACGCATACAGAGAGAATCAAACGCGACATTCTCGCGATAGTGGGTGATAGCTTTGAAAATCGAAGAGAAAGAGAAAAATGAGATTCGTATCTATGTGGATAACATCGATGACCTATGGTATCTGAAAAACGTTATTTCGCCCGGTGATTTGGTTTTTGGCACAGTGTACCGCAAAGAAGAGCGTAGTGGGGATATGCAAAGAGCAAAAAAGACTGCAAGAAAGAGAATGCGCGTAGGCATATCCGTAGAAAAAATAGAGTTTCAAGAGTTTGCGGATAGAATACGGTTATCTGGCAAGATAAAGGCAGGGCCTGAAGATGTCATTGGTCTTTATCAAACCATAAATTTAGGCAGCGGTGACGAGATATCACTAATAAAGCAGTACTGGAGCAAGGAGGACAAAGAGTTGCTGAAAGAAGCGGTAGAAAACTCTCAAAGACCTCAAGTGTATTTTCTCGGACTAGAGCACGGGCTAGCTACCATTGCTGCACTTAGGGCCTATGGCATAAATGAGATTGTATCCATACGAAAACGCGGCGATGATGATGCTGAGTTTTTTGGAGAGGTTCTATCGACTTTGAAGAGCATAAGAAGCGAAGAGTATCCTCTAATTATATTGGGCCCTGGGTTTTACAAAGATGATTTTATCAGTTTTGCGGGCGCAGAGCTTAAAAACTACACTGTGCTACAAGCATCGCACGGTGATATGCGCGGAATACACGAGGCGCTTAAAGTCTCTATAC
>JALULR010000230.1 GCA_027056155.1 DHVE2 group archaeon | reverse complement strand
ATGCTATACAGGACATTTATAGGATACTCAGGCAGGGATATAGGTGCGGGAGACGGTATACCTGGCATATCGCCGGGAATGTATAATTATTATCCCATGCAAGCATGGGACATGAGCCATTTCAAGTTAGTGTACCGTACAGCGTACTGGAATCCATATAAAGACTATCAAAACCATACTAAAGATTGGAAGCCTATATCAATAGAAGAAGCTCTGAAATACCAGAAAGAGGGAAAAGGCACGGTGGAGCTAAACCCACCAGCATATCAAGTGCTGCCCAACGATGTAGTTATGGTGAAATTCTATGAAGGCGCAATAATAGATGGCACGGTGAAACTAACAAACGGCGAGCCTGTAAAGCATGTTCGCGTTACATTGCTTGATGAATACAAAATACCACACGTATCCGTTTATACAGATAGCAAAGGGCACTTTAGAATACCCGCTGTAGCTGGAAATCTCACGCTGGTTGTATCAACAAATGGAAAGCTAAATAAGATGAAACTTGTGGAACAGACTATACTCTACCACGGAGAGATAAATGTAACCCAAGAGCAAGCAGAGCGGTTAAAGCCAAATTACATAATAGATAAACAAATCACACTCAAACCCTCGAATCTAGACGGCATGGTCTATTTTGATGTAAATGGAAACAAAAAATATGACGAGGGCAAAGATGTGAAAGTTCAAAATGGAGTATTTGTGCTTAGAAATGATACCTACGGATTCAACAAAACAAGCGAGATAGTAAACGGGCTGTACCACATAAACAATATACCACCACATACGTATAGTGCAGACTTGATACTAAACGGAAGGTATTTCAAAGATGCTGAAAATATATCCATAAGCAGTGGCTCTAACCGTACTAAGGATATAGGCATAACACCATCTACAATATACGGAAACATCACATACGAAAATGGTGCTCCGGCTGCTAATGCCACAGTGGAGCTAGACGGTGTGTATGCAAAATACAAAGTAAACACAGACCAAAACGGTTCATACAAAGTAATGGTAGTTCCAGATAACTATACAGTGGTTGCTTACCATGGCAACTACCGCTCTGACAAAGACACGGTTATAATTAATCTATGGAATTACACTACCTCTGAAAATCTCACATTAAAGCATGCGTTCTCACTTGACGGCGTGGTAATGTACAATGGATATATTATGTCACACATAACCATAAAATTAACCTCCGAGCTACTGCCACATAGTATATATTTGCTAACCACAAACTCACAGGGTAGATTTTCTACAAATATACCCGGAGGCATATACAGCATATATGCCACCACATACGCAGGCGATGTTAGAGTAGTATACGCTGAGACAATAACGCTCAACAAAGATATGACACTCACCCTAAATATGGAGAAAGGATATAGGATCTCTGGATACGTGCAAGCGCCAAAAGATGTTAAAAATGCGGAGGTAGGCATATACAGCGACAAGGTATTTTATAGAGCATTTGCAAATAACACTGGGTACTTTGAAGCATATATGCCCGCTGGAAAATATATAATAAGCTCTGTTGGATTTGGAAATAAGCAAACGCCATACTTTGGGCGAGAAATAATTCATATTACTGGAAACAAAGAGATTACATTATCACTTCAAAAAGCGTATAATGTGACAGGAAACGTGTACTACTATAGAAATGCCAGCAGCGAGAGCAAAGAGCTCATTACAAATGGATTAGCTACACTCTACGATTCACATGGTATATATGAAATTCGGAATATTCCGCCAGATGGAAAATTTGTGTTGCCAACCACCATAAACTACCATGTAAAAGTAAAACTATGGGGATACACTCAAACAAAAGTGATATACAACGGAAACAACAAGGTCGAAGTAAAAGTAATGCCCTCGCTAATCCACGTGCATGGCAAGATACACGGCAATGTAAACAACATAACAGTAAATATTCAATTCACCCTGCACGACCAGAACTACACTAAGGCATATAATTTCAAGAATGTGAAATATAACTATGATGCTTACTTGCCGCCGGGTAATTATACTATTAAATTCTACGGGTTTGGCAGAACATACCAACTAAATAATTATAGCCTTCAGCTCCCTATGGGCTTTGCAGAAAGATGGGAAAACATTAGTTATAGAGCTTACGCAAATGTTACTGTGCATACAATTGCAAACCATGTAATCTGGTATATTCACGGACATAATTATACAGAGGGGAAGGCAGTAAATATACCTATAGGAAACTATACATTGTACGCTTACAGTGCAAGCTCTGCAAATATAATACCTGTTTCAATATATCATAACACAGACTTAGAAATCTCGCTATATCCAGCATACTTCGTTAATTTCTATGTTACTAACTACACTGGCTCGCCGAGTGTGCAGATTTACGCTAATAATGCTCACATTTCGGCGCATGCTAATGCACTTTTACCTGCGGGCAGCTTCAAATTCATAGTAAACGAGACAAAGAAAGAGGAACACAACTACTTTAATTACTATGCAGAAGAAGATAAATACATACAGGCAAATACCACCATTGCCCTTAATGTGGTAAAAACAAAGCTACTAGGAGATGTACATGGCAAAGTGCTCGCTGATGGAAAGGCTATCCAAAACTGCATGCTAGATATATACTCACTCAATGGCGCAGAGAATAAAACTCTATTCACAAACTCAGCAGGCATGTATCAAGTGTACTTAACTCCCGGCAGGTATATGATATATACTTATTTCATAGCCGGTAGCAAGAAGTACGCAAATATTACGTTTATCAATATAACAAGCAGGCACACTACACTAAATATAAACATGCAAGCTGGGTACTATGTAAGGGGCAGCACATACCTAAACGGAAAAGCCACACCAACTATTATCAAATTCAAGATTAAAGGAGGAGAAATAGATGTGCAATCCTCCGGATACTACTGGGTAGTGTTGCCCAGAGGTGGGTATAGCGTGCAAGCAAATGAGTACAGGCATGAATATGGCAGTAAAGTTAGATATTATTTCAATGATAAGATTAACATAACAAAAGACACTGACTTAGACATACTGATGAAGAGAGATACCTATCATATTGTCGATGGTACAGTAATGGCAGCAGATGAGCGCGTAATGCCAAACTCAACAATGGGTGTGACTCTACAACTGTCTAACAAAGGAAACACACCTGAAAAGGTAAAACTGGAAGGCATAGGCAGCTGGAGCGTTATAGGGTCCCATGAATACAGTATATATCCCGGCAAGAGCAAAATTGTATCTGTGAAAGTACGCGTACCGATTGCTGCAACATATGGAAACAACAGTTTCCAGATTCGAATACTATTCTCAGGATTATCACGAGACGTCACGGTTAATACACATGTTGGCGAGCTATACCGAGGGAACCTATCAGAAAAACTGATAAGCTGGACAAATAACTCTCTAGTGTACGAGATAAAAATAAATAACAAAGGAAACACTGCTGTAAACTACACGCTTTCTATATTAAATGCAGAAGAGCTCAGTGCAAAGGGCTGGAACATGAAAATACTAGTTAATGGGAAGGAGCAAAACTACATTACAGTAGCATCTCAAAGTACCAAAAAAGTAAAGGTTGTAGCAACCGCCAAGGTAGTTAACCCATCTACAATAGTGCCCATAACTTTCTCTGCGTATGGTGGAAAAGAATATACCATTAAATTACCACTGTATCATCCAGAGGTTTCACAATCAGCGCTTTATGTGGAAGGCAAAAATGTGCAGAATTACTCTGGAATAACCATTGACAATTACACCTACGGAATATGGATTTCAGTTGTGGTGCTTGCTGCAATAATTATAATAGTAGGGAGGTATAGAAGATGAAACACCTAGCTGCGCTCCTTATGACAATAATTTTGCTATTGCCGGCTTATGCTATGCTTCCAACTACAAATGGAGCTACCGCATCAGGCATGCACGTAGAGGGGCCTCTGGTAGCCGCCACCAATGCTACCGTAAAATACAAAGTTACCATTAGTGGTGCGGAGACCTTTGACATGTATATGTGTACACTTCTCATAGCGGGACAGAACTTAAGTGGAGCATCTCCTGTAAACCAAACCGAGAAAAACAACACAAATGGAGTGTTTGAATTCACAGTACATATGCCCAATGCAACACAAACACTAGTGCTCAGTTTCAAGGCATACGGAATAATAAACGCCACCCATAAAATAAAGATCTTTGAAAGACGCTTGTATGTAGATGTAAAAGAGGCATATACAATAATAGCCACCGTGAAAAACACCGAAACGTATGCAGTAAAAAATGTAACTGTGAAATTTTACATAGATGGAAAGTATGTTGGCAGCGAGACCATTTCATCAATTGCAGCAAATGCAACCCAAAAAATAACTTATGAGTGGGTACCCGATGTCGGAGACGGCGAACATGTGCTGAAAATGGTTATTGCTTCCACAGGGGTAGTATTCAACAACAACCAGCAAGAATATTCACGCACTATATACATAGGAACCCCGCCAAATTACGACTGGGTAGAGTACCTAGGAATTGCCACGCTCTCAGTACTTGCAGGGTGGCTAGTGTTTATGTTCTTATTTAGAAAGAGAGGCAAGAGAGAAGCAAAGCCAAAATGGAAGAAGTCATAAATACAGCTTTGTAAAATATGTTTTTATTTTTTCCATATGCTCGCTTTTTTTATTTAAGGGCAACGCAAGGTACCCCGTAAGCTGGTGATAATTGCTAAATAGAGACATATTATGGACATCTACAAATCCAATTCGCTCATAGAAAACCTTTGCGCGAGCAGTAAGTGGTTTTGTGAGTAGATATTCGGGAGTCAATGCAAGCCCCAGTAAAAACATCTTATACCCTATTTTTTTCTCTCTAAGTTGCTCTACGGTTTCTTGAGCCCTGAGCACGTTTGCCACCATTGGAAGCTCTTCCCAAGGGTCTATGTAGATAAACGAAATTATTATTCTATCTTTTACACCAATAATAAAGTTAGGTCTTGGAAACTTTCTCAACCACATCTTAAATGATTCTTCGTAATTTTCTATGCCGTAAAGCCGAAAAAAGGAAAATGTACCTATTTCAAAAGCATCTAGCTCTTTATCTTCTTCTATCAGATAGTACTTATAATCTGAATCTTCTGAAATAAAAATCAAAAAAATCCCCCACTGTGGCTACAGAGTGGGGTACACAATCCATACTCCTGCATTGTTCCGTAGTATCATGTTCATCTGTGTCCTCGTTATGTTCGCTTTCTCCAATAGTATGGGAAGCCACTCCTCCGGGGCAATTTTCTTTGATCCATCTGGTGATACTGTAGCTATATGTGCCACATTAACCCGCTTGCCCTCTACAGTTATCTTCTCCGCTGCCGCTTTCCTATACGTCTGAATAATGATATCACCAGTCTCGATTGCCGTGGGCGTAATTCGTGAATTGTAGTATTCTGCTACGTCTTTGTGTATCTTTGGAAACTCACCGATGCGCTTGGTATATTCTTTCCAGCCTCTCAAAAACGGGCTTTCTAGTGTAACCATACAGTATTTAGATACCGCGGTCACTTTTTCAAATGCAGATAGAATTGACTCGCCCTTAACTATGGCTTCTATGAAGGTCTCCCACTCTGTATACTCTTCCTCTGGCATGCTGCGAGCAAGCGAGTACGCTAGGCTCATAAGATAATTGTTCATGCCTGCTGCGCCCTGCTTGTCTGCAATATCCTCCAAAAACAAGTAGGTGGCAATGTCTACCATCGGATTATCCAATAGGTCTTCCTTGCGCTCTATTTCATGCTGAATCATTCTTCACTCACCTCCCCCTTCAAGCGCGCTCCTTTCATTACTAGTGCAAAAACGCACGCATAATTACGCAATAGGGAGCGAACATACTCTTTGTTAATACCTATTTTGTTGAGATTATTTTCATCTATCTTTGTATCACCTGTAAAGCCTCTATTTGCAAGGTGCAACGCTTCCAGCGGCTGCCCCGCAATTGTGATGTTTCTAGCAACCTCTTCTCTAAACTTTACATGTATAATGCAAAAATTACACACTGCAATGTCTCTATACGTTATATTGTATTCATCTGCAATTTGCTTGTCCGCCTTTGGCAACTGTCCTACGCTGTATCTGACCCTTAAAATCGTAGGCTCAAATACGCACTTTTCCAGAGCATATATGTATCCCACTACATCGCCATCAACA
>JALULR010000229.1 GCA_027056155.1 DHVE2 group archaeon | reverse complement strand
GCTCATAACCGGGCGGTCGCAGGTTCGAATCCTGCCAGCCCCACTCATTTTTATTATTGTTCCTATCTCCATATCCCGTGCTAATCACACTTTGCCATTTCTCAATATTCTTATCAAAAAATCGGTGTAGCGTTCTTCAAGATTGAGATGCTTTAGTCTTCTCACTACTTCTTCAACATCGTATTTCACGCGCTTTATTCTAAATTCTCCTCCCTCATATATCCCGTATGACGCGTACGGATTGCCATCTCTAGGCTGACCCACAGAGCCGGGGTTAAATATTGCATAATTATCTCTTGTTGCATACACTGGAAAATGAGTGTGTCCATACACGAGCATTTCTGCATCTACTCTTACGCCCAAATCATTTTTCATGCACTCGTCATTTGGTTCGTACATGTACCCGTAAAGGGGATTGCTTGGACATGCGTGCACAAAATAGTATTTCTTGCCATCGATGAGCTTAGTTTCGTATAGCGCCAACTTGCGCAAAAATATCCGGTCTTCTTTACTCAATTTCTTCATTGTTATGTTTTCTCGCGTATATACACTTAGCTCGTGCGTTTTTTCGCCGCAGTGGCAATCCACGCCAAACGCATTTGCATAGTCATGATTGCCGGTAACCCATACTTCTGGCTTTAAATCTCGAAGCGTATCTAGAACTTCATCTGGGTCAGGACCATAGTCAGTGAGGTCTCCTAAAAACCATATACTGTCGTATTTTTCAGACTCTAGCACCTTATTAAGGGCAACGGAGTTCCCATGTATGTCGCTAATTATTAACACACGCATAAAGCCACCTCACAGCGCACCATATTTATTCAGTTCCCAGTCAGTTACCGCAATCTGGTACTCTTTAATTTCCTCCTTTTTCATATCCACAAATGTATCGTATATCTCGGAGCCAAGCGCCTCGCGCACGAACGAATCGGTATCCATGAGTTCAATAGCCTCTTCCAGCGAGGAAGGCAATGTTGGCACCTTTTGAAGCTCTTCCGGCGAAAGCGAATATAAATTATAATCAACGGGCTCAGGAGGCTCGATTTTCTTTTTAATTCCATCAAGCCCGGCAAGCATTATTAGCGAAAACGCCAAATACGGATTTGCCGAAGAATCGGTGTTTCTTATCTCTACATCTTTCATTCTCGCCGGTACTCTGATTAACGTACTCCTATTTTTGTAGCCCCATGATAGATACCGCGGTGCTTCCAATCCTCCAGACAAGCGCTTGTAAGATGTTATCGTAGGATTAGTTATGGCAGCAATGTGCCTTATATGCTCTAGCACGCCACCGATAAAGTATCTTGCCTCTTGCGATATCTCTTCCTCACCTTCAAAAATATTTTTACCATTTTTAGTCAGATACACATGTACGTGCAATCCATTGCCCGCAAGCTCTTTAGAAAGCTTCGGTATGAACGATACATTCAGACCCATATCCTTAGCAATCCACCGAGA
>JALULR010000228.1 GCA_027056155.1 DHVE2 group archaeon | reverse complement strand
AAAGTGCTCAGTAATTTCAACATCAGCGTTGCGATTACTGATGAGTTTATGGAATCGCTGGTAAATGACGATTACTATGCATTGAGGAATCCGCGCACAGGCGAAGAAGTGAAAAGAATAAAAGCGAGGCAGGTTTGGAATCTTATAGTGGCGCAAGCGTGGAAGACCGGAGACCCGGGAATAATATTCATCGACGAAATAAATCGCAAGCACCCTGCAAAGCATTTAGGGGAGATAGAAAGCACTAACCCGTGCGGAGAGCAGCCTCTACTTCCGTATGAATCTTGCAATCTCGGCTCGATTAATCTCTCGCTCTTTGTTGATAATAAAAAAATCAACTGGAGTAAATTGAGGGATGTGGTTTGGAAAGCTGTGCATTTCTTAGATAATGTGATTGATGCAAATAAATTTCCATTGGTACAAATTAAGCACATGACCCGCAAAACGAGAAAAATAGGACTCGGCGTGATTGGCTGGGCGGAGATGCTTATCAAGCTCGGCATTCCGTACGATAGCGAAGAAGCGGTCAAGTTAGGAGAGAAAGTGATGAAATTCATAAACGACGAATCGCACAGGGCGAGCATGAAGCTCGCGGAAGAAAGAGGAGTGTTCCCATCATGGGAAGGCAGCGAATGGTGGAAGAAAGGGATAAAAATAAGGAATGCAACTACAACCACAATTGCACCCACTGGCACGATTTCAATAATTGCCGGTACTTCGTCAAGCATCGAACCGCTTTTCGCGATTGTATTTGTTCGCAAAGTTCTCAACGGCGAGGAACTTTTGGAGGTGAATCCTCTCTTCGAGGAAATCGCCAAAAAGCGCGGATTTTATTCCGAGGAATTGATGATGAAAATAGCCCGCACAGGCACGCTGGGGGGATTGGATATTCCCGAGGATATTAAGAAAATATTCAGAACGTCTCTAGAAATTGCGCCAGAGTGGCACGTAGCCATGCAGGCAGCGTTCCAGAAGTATGTGGACAACGCGGTGAGCAAGACGGTAAATCTGAGAAACAGCGCCAGCATCGACGATGTGGACAAGGTATATATGCTCGCTTACAGGCTCAAATGCAAAGGCGTAACCATATACCGTGACAAAAGCAAGAGCGAGCAGGTAATTAATCAGGGAACCGAGGACGTGGAATCCATATTTAAGGAGAAAGAAAAGGAAATACTCCAGCTGAAACTATTCCCTGAGGAGTACGTGAAGATGGACGCGACGGAAAGCGCGGCATGCAGAGAGGGTACATGTGATTGAGGTGAGTTTATGAATCCGGAAGATGTTGTTAGAAAATTGAACGAAAAATTCGGCAAGATGGACGAGCATCTGTTCGAAATTGAAAACGTGGCGGAGAATTTCTTTGGCGAGTACGTTGTGGCTTTGAAGGTAACCCGCATGGTGAAAGCTTCCTATGTGGTTCTTGACAAAATTGCCAAAGTTACAGGTGCAAAGGATATACTCATAGAAAAATGCTCAGGCGACAATTTGCTCGAGATAAAATTGCTACTAAAAAAATAAAGGAAAAATAAGGAGTTTATCTCCTTTTTCTCGCTACTACGGCTACAGCCACAAATACTACGATTAGCATCATTGCGAGGAGCCCATCGCTGAACTCCGGCACTTCGGTGCTTTCACCCCAGTTATCCGACGAGGTGATTCTGCTCCATGTGCTCGTATCAAACCAGCTTCCGTCAGTGGGCTCATTTTGTGCACCTGCACCATCGTCCACCATGTATACTATTACTCCGATATCCTTGGCATTACCGGTGATTATGTTAAGTTTACTGTAGTCAATGGCGATTTCTATGGTCCATGAAGATGTGCTATTATTCATAGCAAAACTCCAGCCAGAAGGTGTGGCATATACCCAATTTCCACCAGATACATGCCACTCTTTAATATCGCCATTGAAAGCAATCTTAATCGCAAAATCTCCTGATTTCGGTGAGCCATCGTGGTTATAATCTACATCGAATCCCAGCTGTATGTTTGTGTTGTTAGAGGGTGTGGGATTTAAATAATGTGCAAGTATGTACAATTTGTCTCCCGATGTTTTCATGTACATATCTAAGTTTTTAAGCGTGTTTGATACCGGATATGTGCAGTGGAATGCGTCGTCCCATTCCCCTCCGCTCATATTTCCGTCGATCGTTACGGCGGTTCCGTTGTGGGCATCGAAGGTCATATTGTTATTACCCCAAGCCGAAGGCGAGGTGAGCAGCAAAGTCCATTCGTCAGGCTTCAGATAGTCTGAATCGTAGGGCACGGTGTACCCATAACCATTGATGTACGTGTGAACTCTCATGTGCACATCCCTGAATGTTCCCGATGTTATCCCGAGGACATTCAATGGAATTTTCATCTCATAGTAAACGTAGCTTCCACGCATTGTCAATTTTATTGTTGCATTAGTAGGCGCTTCACCTATTGACCATCCCGAACCTGTTCCGTGGCTTTCCTTGGCAATTAATGTATCGTTAGAAAGCTTGGAGCCCCAGAATCTAATATCATCCGTTTGAGGGGCCGAGCCGCCATCTCCATTGGGATCGAAGTAGAACCTAATTGTCGATTCCTTACCACTGAAATTTGTAAGATACCCACCCAAATAAAGATACGAGCCATCAGCCATTGACCTGATGTAAATAATATTGCTAGTTTTGTCTTGAAGGTAATACTGCGAAGCGCCATTCCATTCGTCCGCGTTCATTTTCCCATCAATAATTGGGCTGATATAGCTTGAAGGCGTGCTTATCTCTTCGTACTGCCCCTTCCAGTGATACTGCGAGTACGCGGTCAGGTACGTACTTGGATTGCGGAAATTGAGCGTGGAGGGATAATTTGTGATGTTTGTATACTGCATTCCGAAGCCTAGCAGATTATCGCCATTCTTGTCCAAACCCATGTAACTTTTGAGTAGTTTCACCTCTGCGGTGCAGTACTGTGAGCCAAAAACCCAGTATGCAGTTATATTCACTCCATCTGGGTGCTTAAATGAAGACCACGAGCCTGAAGCCCCTACGTCTCTGTATAATACACCGCCACTGCTTTCACTCAGCAGCACGTAGAATGTGGATTGCTGTTGTGTGCTATTGCGACTGTTATTGCTCTCAAAGTGCACGGATAGATAATCGTAGTTTGAGGAGGTATTCACAACCTGAAGGTAGAGGTAGATGTAGTTTTCATCCTCAAAAATACCTGTGTAATTATCCCACGTATCGTCCAATTTTATGAAGTGTGCACCGTACCACTCAAATATATTCGTGAACTTTCCGTCCATTGTTATTCTCGATATCATTCTGGGTATGTACACGTTGTATCCGTGATTTTTGTCCATGTAGTAAATTATGTTCTTCATCAGCGTGTTTCCCTCGTTTGTTAATTCTTTCGGGCTCTGTGTGTATCCGTAGAAAAGGTAATTGTTTATCTGGGCCATTGGGGAATAAGTACTGTCTCCCGTCCAGTTTCCAAAGAAGAGTGTGTCGTTTGAGTTTCTATCGCTTTTGGTAATGAGATATATACCATCTCCAAGAGTGTTATATAACTGAATATTGCCGGGCACTCCTGATACCTCGCTGGGCGTGTGGTAAATTGATAAATTTAGCGCGGATATTTCATATGTATGTGTGTTTCCGTAGTAAAAATGCGCAGTCATTCCAAGCACGGGGGCGAACCTTCCTCCTCCATATCCAGTTCCTATAATTGGAACGTTGCTTCTGTACATGTTTAATGCTTCCTTAGATGGGATGTAAATTGCGTCGGTACCCACTATTACCATATTGTAGTTTTTATATTCTGCGTTCTTGAGCCCGTTCTGTGGCAAGAGGTCAACAGAGTAGTTAAGGGAAATGAGGTAACTTCGCCAATCATCTGCAAGAGTTTTGTTATTCCCATAAATATAGAGTATTTTTCCTTCACTACCGTACGCTCTTGTTTGGGTGGGCATTTCTGCCCCGCTAACTTCCCCCATAACGGCAAAAGATGATGCAAGCATCAAAATCACCATTAAAATGGGAAGCACCATGCTTATTGATTTTTCATACATACAATATAACCCACAACCACATAGTATATAATATTTTTCATTAATTGCGCAATATAGCAAAATCAAAAAATATTGAAATACAGTGGAAAAGATAATAACCACGAATCAAATTACCATGCTGTGTGGGCCCGTAGGCTAGTTTGGACAGACTGTAGGTCTTCGGAATCTACGACCCGGGTTCGAATCCCGGCGGGCCCGCTGCCCTGCGGGTTTTGGAGTGGAAGGTGGTTTATGTTGTGCCCTTCGGGTTACCATTCTGGTTTTAGAGTGGAGAGCAAGAGATAATTTTTCCCTACCCTGCGGGTTTTAGAGTGGTTTTTGGTAATAATTTGTTTTTAGCCCTGCGGGTTTTTATGCGGCTCTAAGTTTGCGCACTTACTCACCAAGAGAGGAATAGCTACATGACCGCATTAAAACATGAAAAACAAACTAGGAGTAGCTATGAGGGGCCTACTATTTTCGCATGATATCGGGTGCACTTAGAAAATTATTTTTACTCTGTTGCAATTGGAGCAATCATGTTTATTATCGATATGTTCAGAGAAAAGGCTGAGCAACAGCTTAGAGATATAGGTGTAGATGCAAGGATTGAAGAATCCAAAGAGGGCTTTGGCGATTTTACCCTGCCATGCTTCCAGCTTGCAAAGCTCATGAAGAAATCACCTACTTTAATTGCAAAAGAGCTCCAAGATAAGCTCAAGAGCTCTGAGTATTTCGAGAAAATTGAGGCGGTGGGCCCATACCTAAATTTCTATATTTCTCAATCCAAGCTTGCAGAAATGACTCTCTCTGCGGTGCTCAATGGCTCACTGTTTAGCTTCGAAAAAAAAGAGAAAATAATTTTAGAGCATACTAGTGCAAACCCCACGGGTCCAATTCATGTGGGCCGCGCTAGAAACCCTATTATCGGCGATACAATGGCCAGAATACTGAGAGCTTATGGCCACGATGTAGAGGTTCATTATTTTGTAAACGACGCAGGCAAGCAAGTTGCAACACTGCTTTGGGGCATACGCAATCTTCCAGTAGCACAGCAATACGACAAATGCGACCATGTGTTTGTAAGAAACTATCAAGAGGCATCTAAGCTTGCTCAAGAGGATAAAAAGGTAGATAATGACATACGTGAGCTAATGAAAGCTTATGAAAGCGGGGACCCAGAATTAACCGAATTTGCCAAAGAGAAAATAAAATGCATGCTTAGCGGAATAATGGAGAGCCTTGAAAAGCTAAATATTCATATCGATTCATTTGTTTGGGAATCATCTCTTATATCTTTTGCAAAAGAGCTTGCTAATAAGCTGGAAGAGTATGTAGAAGAGGAAGATGGTGCATATTACATAAACCTCAGAAAAATCGGAGCAAATTTGCAGAAAGACAAGTTTTTTTTGTATCGAAAAGATGGGACAACTCTGTATTTCCTGAGGGATATAGCGTATCATGTTAAAAAATCCGAGAGCGCAAGATACTTAATTGATGTTATGGGCGAGGACCACAAACTGCATTTTTCCGCACTAAAAGAAGTATTGAATCTTATCACAGAGGAGCTCAAGCTCCGCGCTCTTTTTTACTCGTTTGTAAGTCTTCCTGAGGGGAAGATGAGCACCCGTGCTGGTACGGTAGTGTATTTAGATGACCTCATTGATGAAGGATACAAGAAAGCGCTATCCATAATTAGGGAACGCGGATATGAAGAGCAAGATATGAAAAAAATAGCCAAAGCGGTTTCTGTATCAGCAATACGGTTCTCTATGTTAAATGTCCAAGAAGAGAAGCCCATTATTTTTAGATGGGATAAAGCACTGAGCTTTGAGGGCGAGAGCGCTCCGTTCATCATGTACACTTATGCAAGAGCTAGCAGCATACTCAGAAAAGCAGGGTGGAATGGCTCTTACAAGCCAAGTTTTCTACAGCACATAAGTGAATATCGGCTTATAAAACTCATCTCAAAGTACCCCAATATCATAAATAAAGCTGCAGATTCCCTAAGCCCTTATGTAATTGCTAAATATACATATGAGCTCGCAATGCAGTTTAATCAGTTTTATAGAGATTGTCCCGTTTTAAATGCAGAGCCCGAGCTCAAGAATGCAAGATTAGCCCTTGTAACAGCATTTAAGAGCACAATGCAAAATTTAATGCATATTCTTGGATTCAATATAATAGAAAAAATGTAAGAG
>JALULR010000227.1 GCA_027056155.1 DHVE2 group archaeon | reverse complement strand
TCTTCGGAAAGACTGGAACGGGAAAGACGGCGGCGGTGCAGTACATTGGTAGAGAGCTCGACGGCGCTGCTGAAGTTTATGGAAAATCTAAAATTAAGTACATTTACCTAAATTGCGAGACTGTGGACACTCCGTATTCTGTGCTTCAAAACATAGGAAACCACTTCATAGAAAAATGGGAAGACAAAATACCGTTTACCGGCTGGCCTATCGACAAGATATTCACAACTGCCAAAGAATACATAGATAAGTGGGGTGGAGTAGTAATAATTGTACTAGATGAAATTGATAAGCTTGTTAATAAGAGCGGCGATGATATACTGTACAAACTCGCGCACATGAACGATGTGTTAGAGCACTCTAAGATTAGCATAGTTGGCATATCCAACGAGCTTCGATTTACCGACTTACTCGACGCACGAGTTAAAAGTCGGCTTTCTGAAGAGAAAATGATATTCGCACCGTACAACGCTTTGCAGCTTGAAGATATATTGGAAGAGCGTGCAAAAATTGCAATTAAAGAGGGCGTGCTTGATGACGATGTAATAAGACTCTGCGCTGCCATAGCAGCCCAAGAGCACGGTGATGCGCGACGTGCCATAGACTTGCTTCGAATATCCGTGGAGATTGCCGAGAGAGAGGGATCAAAAAAAGTCAATAGCTCTCATGTGTACCAAGCAAAAAACAAAATTGAGCTTGATTGCGTGGCAGAGGCTATACGTACGCTGCCTCTGCACTCGAAGATAATCCTCCTTGCACTTGCGCTTAACGATGAGATTGGGCGCGATAGCATTACCACCGGCGAGCTGTACAACATATACAAATTACTCTCTAAGAAAATATCCGTCGCTCCACTCACGCAGCGGAGAATTTCTGACTTAATCACAGAGATGGACACTTTGGGACTAGTTAATGCAAACGTGCGCTCTTTCGGTAGGTATGGAAGAACTAAAGTGATAGAGCTTACCATACCCTGGATTGAAGCAAAGAAGATTTTGCTTGAAGATGAATACATAACAGAGCTAAGCGGAGTAAAGCTCGCAGAGCAAAAGAGGATAATATAAATCAGGCTAAGTATTATTTATACTCGTAATATTCCTCGTCTTCATTATCCTCATCGCTGTATTCTTCCTTGGAATCATCAGTTCCACGGCGCCGCAGCATTGCAACAATTTCCTCGCGGTGGTCTATTGCGTAATCAACTAAAAAAGAGCCTGCAACTATCAATACAAGGGATATAGCCAGCCACAAGTTTGTGCTGGGAGGAATTTCATTTACGTTAGTACCCGTAAGATACAGCTTGATAGCTCCAAACCATGGCAGCTCGCCACGAGCCACACCCACAATCATATTTATATTCACGAGCACGGGGCATATTGGCGAAAACCCATCTGCACCGTTCTGGTCGTAGGCGGTGGGACTGAGCTCGCGGTTATGGTCACCCATGGTAATGAATCCAGCATCGCCAACCCGCTGAGGGTTGAGAAGCTTTGTATCAATGTGAATCATAATCATGTTATAAGGGCTATAGCTCACATTATAGATGGTAATTTGCTCTTGCCCATGTGTGTAATTTATATAAAGCCAGTTGGGGAGATGGTGCATATCTACACCGCGCACAATCCATTTTGAGCCACTCCACTCAAGATACGCAATAGCCCTGTGAATTACCGATTCGCCATTGTAATCATATACTATTACATCTCCGTAATCTCCGTAAGTTTCATAGCCTTTCATGCGTCCTTCGATATACGATACAACATCATCTGAAGAATACACTTTCTTTACAAGCACAATATCCCCGGTGTCAATTGCACCAATCTGCGAATCGTTGCCATGCTGCATGCTTCCAGATTCCACCACCACTATAGGTGGCCAAACACCAGAGTACGCGTATAGCCCGAAAAAGATAACAGCAACTATTATGAGGGCAATAATAATGTCTTTTAAAGTATCCCGCACATCTTCTTTTCTATCATCACTCATTCGCACGGAAATGCGCCTGCGAGATAAAAACATTTTGGGGGCAAAATGTAAAATAAGGTGCATACATTGAGGATACTGTGATAGTTCTAGTTGGCGTGGCGCACGTTATAAATCTAAGGCGGCAAATTGAAGAGCTCATCATTAGAGAGCAAGCAGATATTGTAGCGGTAGAGCTCGACTACGGCAGGTACTACGCACTTAAAAACAAAGTGGAGGGTAAGATGCCGTATATATACCGAAAGATGAGCGAGATGCAAAAAAGTGTGGCAGAGATGCTAGGCACAGAGGTAGGCGATGAGATGCTCACCGCTGTGGAAGTCGCCCAAGTACTTGGAAAAGAAATCGCATTCATAGACATGGACGCGCAGAAAATTGCAGAGGGCATACGAAAAAACATGAGCGCCAGAGAAAAATTAAAATTATACGGCTCAGTTATTCTCGCTCCGTTTTCAAGAAAAAAGCTCACAAAGAAAGAAGTTGATAACATAATCGAAAACGAAGAAAAATATGTCGGCTATATACGAGAAAAGTTTCCCGGGCTCTCTAAGGCATTATTTGATGATAGAGAAGAAGTCATGGCCAATAACCTCAGCGCTCTTGACAAAAGAGGCAAAGTGATTGCATTTGTAGGCGACGCACATTTAAAGGGATTGCATAGCCGACTACCAACCGCAAAAATTATTAAATTAAGGGACCTACTCGGAGATTCTTACAACTTTTCATATAGCGTCGTTGTTAATTAAGCGCTCAAGTATATCTGCAATTTGCGACTCTAGTTTTTTCACCATGGTCACCGTGTTTTCATGTGTAGTTTTTGAATCCACATAGTTTACCACTGGGCATAGTGGTTGATAGCATATGCCAAGCTCTCGCGCAAGCCGCGCCTCAGGAGCAACGGTCATGCCCACTATATCCGCACCAAAGGCTCTTAGCATGTTTGCCTCTGCGCGGGTCTCAAACTGTGGTCCCTTGGTTGTGGCGTAAGTGGCACCAGCGCGCAGCGTACTCAATTTTCCGAGCGCTACCCTTAGCTGTGGGCAAAAAGGCTCGTATAAATTCACATGCACAGGCTTATCGTTATAATAAGTCCACACACGCCCTGTAAAATCTAGCAAATCATCGGGAAGCACCAAGCTACCCGGCTTAATATCATCAACAAGCGAGCCCACAGAGCTTATAGCTACCACATGCTCAACATTTAAAATTTTAAAAACGTCCATATTTGCATGGTACTTCACCATGTGCGGCGGCACCGGCGGATTGCCATGCCTTGACACAAACACAAAATCCTCACCCACAAGCACAGGCATATCCCCGAATCTCGTTCTAACTATCTTCTCCACACCGCCAAGCTCTTCCAATCCCGCATAAAATCCACTCCCACCAATAATGCCAATCATTCTCTCAACTCCTTCAAACTCGTTACTCTTTCAGCAAAAGCGTTATGCTTGTGAATGCTCTCCTCACTCTCACTTTTAACTATGACAACTGTGTCATCGGGCAACTCGCTATACTCTTCAACTAATCTTCGGAGTATATCTCGAACAACATCTTCCACAAACTTGGGGTTATTGTGTGCCATAACCACAAGCTCGCCTTCTTCTCTACGCTTTAATATCTCGTAAGTGGGCGCAGAGAAAGATTGCTCTACGATATCTATCAAATCATTTGCCTCAATTTCCACATGCTCCGGTATCTCTATTAAAAGAGTCACTACATTGCGCTGATTGTGTGTGGGCACGGGCATTTCATCTATCACATCTTGATCGTACCGCTCTTTTAAAATCGCGCGTACAGTCTCCATGGCGCACGGGCAAGCGGTCATTCCCACAACCTCAACACCTACCATCTTTCTAACATTCTCTCCGTCCATGGTCGCGCCGCCAAGCAATGTATAGCGCTCTATGGTATCTCGGCCTCCTGGGTTCTTGCGCATTAGAAAATAGTCAGCACTTAAACTCACCTCTGCATAAGTTGCATACTCGTGCCTCTTTTTTACTTCTCTAACAATTCTCGCAGCGAGGTTTTCTATACCCGTGCATGGACTAATTATACTCTCTTCCACAATTTCCGAAATGACTTCTATGTTTCTCGACATATCCGAGCCCTTTTTGGTGGGCGGCAAATCCACAAATATATCTATTTTTGTTACCAATGTGGTAATTTGCTCACCTCTTCGTACATGTATGGGATTGACTACATTTTTCACGCCCACACGCGTTATCTTAAATCTTGACTGCGGAGCCATGCCTTGCACATCGGGATACATAATGCAGGAAATGTGGCCACAAATAAAAAGTTTCAGGCAAAAAATGCTCATATCCATGGGGGTATTGGCGGGGGCGGTATGCGCTTTTTGGCAAATTCCACCGCAGAATCAAAGCCGCTCCATACAATAAACGTGCCTATAAAACCAAGGATAACCATGAGAAACGCACCTATCTTGAATGTGCTATTATTGTATTTCTTTCCAAGTTGCCATACTCCAAGCGCAATTAAAAGAAGGCCAACAAAGGCGAGCACTCCCGCTGAAAGGAGAATAACTAATGTGATTAAACCGTATTCTATGCCACCCATCGCACTAAAAGATATACCCGGCAAAGATGCTAGTTCGCCAACTACATACAGCAACGCACCGTACTTTGGCGTTTCACTCACAGGCGTAATAGGTGATAAAAGCTCTAAACCTTTGTTAAAACTTTGTACATAAACAAACATGAACATAGCATAAATCAGCTCTACAACCACAAAGAATACAACCCAGATAAACGTATCATCTACGGCTATATTCATACCCTCAAAAAGCATCGGTGCTAGGGACGAGAGCAATATAAATGAATTAACAATGAGAAAAGCAACTTGAATCATTCCTAAAATAAAAAATGAGTTTTTGATGGTTGTTAGCGCTTCTATCTCGGCTTTTTTTCTCTGCTCAAAATCATCTGATAACATCTACACCATACTGCTCTTTTAGCTCTTTTTCAGTTACCTTGCCAAGTATCTGCTTGCTCTTCACGCCCGTAGCTACCACTAGCACAGATATTCTACCATCGGAGGTTGGGTCCACTGCACAGCCCCATATTACCCTTGAATTCTTGGAAATCTTAGAATGCAACTCTTCAACCGCGCGCTCTGCCTCGCTAATTGTCATGTCCTCGCCGCCCACGACATTTACCAAAACTCCGTTTGCTGAGGATATATCCACCTCTAAAAGCGGCGAATTTATAGCTTCTTCTATTGCCTCCATAACTCTATCTTCACCCCGACCTTCACTCTCACCGAGGCCAATCATAGCCACACCGCCACCGCGCATTATCGTTTTAAGGTCATTGAAATCCAAATTCACAAGCCCGGGCTTGGTTATCATCTCCGTGAGGCCTTTTATTGCGCGCATCAACACTTCGTCTGCAAACTTAAACGCTTGCGTAAGTGGCAATCTTGGCACAAGCTCAAGAAGCTTTTCATTGGGTATCGTAATTACAGTATCCGCAGTCTCTCTGAGCTTATCCAAGCCCCACATAGCATTTTCTAGCCTTGCCCTACCCTCTGCCTTAAACGGCAATGTACATATAGCAATTGTCAGAGCTCCAAGCTCTTTGGCAATTTGCGCTACTACATGAGCGCTGCCCGTGCCGGTGCCGCCACCAAGGCCACAGGTGATAAATACCATATCTGCGCCCTGCAGAATATCGCGTATTTTGTCTTCCGCTTCCCTTGCTGCCTCCGCACCAATCTGCGGCAACGCTCCTGCTCCTAATCCGCGTGTAAGACGCTTTCCAAGCAGAATCTTTCGCTGTGCTTTTATTGTGAGAAGATGCTGAGCATCGGTGTTAGCTGCAACTAACTCAACCGTGCCGTGTATCCCCTCTTCCATAATTCTGTTTATCGTATTGCTGCCACCACCGCCGCAGCCTACAATCTTAATATTGGTTTTCAAACTTTTAAGAAACTCTTCAAGCTCTCTGTCTTCCTCCGAACGCATAGCTGGCCTCTTTTTCTCTTCTACAGCTCTCGTCTCCGCATTAGCAAGTACATCTTTAATTAATGATTTCATCTTGACCACCCTGTGAGTGTGTATGCAATTTAAGATATAAAAAGTTTTATGCATCTTTGCAATGCAGTTTTATGCAACCCTACATGATTGTTGCCAAAATTCCAAAAAATCCACGGCAGTATATATCAAGACTCAAAAATTACTTAATTTCATTATGTCTTGAAAAAAAGATAGAGTGCGTTGTAGAGTATGTGGG
>JALULR010000226.1 GCA_027056155.1 DHVE2 group archaeon | reverse complement strand
CAATTAGAAAATCCACTATGGCATCTACCTTGCCTCTGAGGTTTTCAGCGGGCATTTTAAATCCATAGAATGTAGAGCGGAAAAACTCGATTATGTCTTCTCTGCTAGATACAATGTCGCTGGCAATGAGTGAGAGCACATGCACCCTTAGCGCTCTATCGCTAGATAGCTGCGATTCTATTTCTTCCGTTTCGCCCTTAATGTAAATATCCATGTACATCTCTGCCCGCTTATCGCTAGTTGCGCAAAGTATACCCTCTCCAAACTTGTCGTACTTCGGGCGCCCAGCACGTCCAAGCATCTGTTTTACTTCCATAACGGGAATTAAGACGCTAGCATAGCCATCAAACCTCGTTAGGTCTCTAACAATAACGGTGCGCGATGGCAAGTTTATGCCCGCAGCCAATGTAGGTGTGGCTACAATTACCTTGATAAGATGCTTTTTAAATCCCCTCTCTACAAGCTTTCGCTGTGCGTTGCTTAGCCCTGCATGGTGGAACGCTATGCCATGACGCACCATCTTTGAAATCTTCTCTGAGTAAATAGTATATTCTTCCTCATCTATTTTCTTTGCCAGCTCTTCGAGCCCTGCGCGCTCATCATCGCTCAACAGCGCATATACCCTCTTTTGGAGCTTGGTAGCAAGGGACTCTGCAGATTTGCGGCGATTTACAAATACCAAGAGCTGCCCGCCGTCCATTATTCTGCTGCGCACGATATTGCCCACCACGATGGTATCTCTGCGCATCTCTTCCTCGGTGCCGTCTTCGTAAATGATAGCATTGTCGTGAAACACGCCCATTTTTAGAGGCACCGGCCTAAATTCACTGTAGATATGCACACCCTTGAGCCAATCTGCAAGCTCTGATGAGTTGCGTATGGTAGCCGATAACGCTATAAACTGCACTTCGTCATTAATCGCTCTAATTCGCGATATTACCATTTCCAAAGTGGGCCCGCGTGACTCTTCGCCAAGCAAATGCACCTCGTCTACAACTACAACGCCCAGCTCGTACGGGTAATCTGGGTTATGCCTCAAAATCGAGTCCATCTTCTCGCTTGTAGCAACTACCACATCGTATCTGCTTATGTACCCTGTTGGGCTATCGTAGTCACCCATTGCGAGGGCCACTTTTAGCCCGTACTTTTCAAATTTTTTAAGCTCTTCGTACTTCTCCATGGCTAGAGCGCGCAATGGCACAATATACACGCTTTTGAGCCCGAGCTTTTTTGCACGCAGTATGGCAAGGTACCCAAGTATGGTCTTTCCGCTTGCCGTTGGCACGGAGACCACAACGCTCTTACCCTTAAATATATGCTCTAGCGCTTCTTGCTGATACTCGTAAAGTGTTTTTATGCCCTCTTCGCGAAAAACATCGATATAATCCGCAGAAAGGGGCAGCTCTTCAAGGTCCACATGAAGTTATGGGCATTTGGCATATATATGTTTCCCACCGCGCTCCTTATTTAT
>JALULR010000225.1 GCA_027056155.1 DHVE2 group archaeon | reverse complement strand
GTTAAACATATCTTTCATTATATCCTCAATCTCGCTCATATCTTTTTTGTGCCCTCTTTTAAAGTCATACAGACGCATGGGTGGTGAATATTTCCATGATTTATCTTTTTTTCGAATAATGCCCGTGACAGGTATCCCAAAATTTAAATAGAGGATTAGAATTTCAGTGCTGTGGTTTAAATGGGAGAAATGATCAAGCCATTACATGTGCTTCACGAAAGCCTTAACAAGCCGGTGCTGGTATCGATGAAAGGATATAAGGAGTATAGAGGCGTACTCGACGGATACGACCAGCATATGAACCTTGTGCTCAAAAATGCAGAGGAAATTATAGGGGGAGAGACAAAGGGGGTACACAACGTAATAATAGTCAGAGGTGACACAGTTATATATATATCTCCTCCATGAGGTGATGCAAAATGACGAAAGGTACAAGTTCAATGGGTAAGCGAAACAAGAAACATACGCATATAGTTTGCAGAAGATGCGGACATCGCTCGTATAATATTCATACAAAGAGGTGCTCTTACTGTGGCTACCCCGCACCAAAAATGCGCTCATACGCATGGGCAAAGAAAAAGAAATGAGTACTGTGGAGTAGCGGGATTTGTTTCTTCGGAGCAAGTTTCTAAAACTATTTATTTCTCGCTAAGAGCATTGCAGCACCGCGGCCAAGAGAGTGCAGGTATAGCAACATACAGCGACAAAATGCATATTGTAAAGGGTATGGGACTTGTGCATCACGTATTTAACGAGTTTAATTTGAGGTATCTTCATGGAAATGTGGGCATAGGGCATGTGCGATATTCCACGCATGGAGACTCTATCGAAGAGAATGCACAGCCAATATATATTTATAATGTAAATCACGAGATTGCCGTAGCTCACAATGGCGAGATAGTAAATGTTGGTGAGCTCAAAAGATTTCTCGGCTCACTGGGCTCAGGATTTACCACGCACTCAGATAGCGAGGTTATTGCAAGGCTCATTGCTTACGAGCTTACCAGAAAAGATATAATAGAGGGTTTAAAGGACGCATTTAAAAGATTGAAAGGCTCGTTCTCCCTAGTTGTGCTGGTGAATAATAGATTATTTGCCATTAGAGATTCTTTTGGGCTCAGGCCACTAGTAATCGGAACAATCGATGGTGGATTGGGAATAGCATCAGAGAGTGTGGTATTTGACGCACTTGGAGGCAAGCTTGTGAGAGATGTCATGCCCGGCGAGATTTTGGAAGTGCGCCCTGATGGCTTTATCACGCATCACGTATTCAAGAGAAAGCATACAGCACACTGCATGTTTGAGTATGTGTATTTTGCGAGGGCAGACAGCATAATTGATGGAAAGAGTGTATATGATGTACGAAGAAAGATTGGAAGGTACCTAGCCAAAGAGCATCCAGTTGCTGCGGATTTTGTAGTGCCTGTGCCAGACTCTGGAAGAGCGCACGCAATAGGTTACTCTGAAGAGAGCGGCATACCCTACGCAGAGGGGCTGATGAAAAATAGGTACGTTGAGCGAACATTCATCTTGCCCTCTCAAGAGAGCAGAGTTAAAGAGATAACAATGAAGCTTAACCCTGTGAGCTCCGTGGTAGCGGATAAGAGAATTGTACTAGTTGATGATTCAATAGTGCGAGGCAATACTATGCGCAAAATTGTCAAGATGCTGAGAGATGCAGGGGCAAAAGAGGTACATGTGCGCATAGGCTCACCACCAATAGTTGCACCGTGCTACCTTGGGATAGACATGAAGACAAGGAGCCAGTTTATAGCATCTTCAAAGAGCATCGATGAAATAAAGGAAATGATTGGCGCAGACACCCTCGGCTATGTTAGCATTGATAGCTTGGTAAAAGCTATAGGATTTAGCAGAGAAGACCTGTGCCTAGGGTGCCTCACAGGCGAGTACCCAGTAAAAATCGAAGGTGAGCGCGTAAGGCACCAGTGCGACCTTGAAGATTTTGAGGAATGACCGTAACCTATATTATCCTAGTTTGCATGATGGAGTTTGTGAAAAGAAGAAAACTTGATATGAGAAAAGACTATGAATTCCGGTACCTTCTTGGTCAGATTCTCAAAGACTTGCCCGAGGGCGTTCAGGGTGCGCTTAAAGGGACAATATATGCGAAAGCTTCCAACATGGGAATCAGAGAAGCAAAGGAGTACATACTCAAGAAAAAAGAGGAGGGCGTAATTACCGATGCTGTTTCTAGAAAGCTAATAGACTTGCTATACAAGTACAGCGTATACAGATGATATCTAGCTACTATTTACCACAGAAAATTTCGGATAAGTTTTTAGCTAGGTTTTTGAAAGACACAACGCGAGTTGGCGAGCTCATAGACATAGAGGGATTTATAATACAAGTACCCTTTGAAAATGAGTGGCGCAAAGCACTGTGGCCTAAGCTCTCTCCTATCGCCGGAAATTTCGAGGTTAGAGGTATAACTCCATTTCCCGAAGACAACTTTCCCGTGCTGCCTATAATTATCCCGGCATGGGCTAAAAAAAATGTGCGCACCGGCAGGGTGGAGGGAAGAGTGTACGACCTATCAATGTTCAGTGCTGGGCATGGCAGATTCTTAATTGTAGATAAAATCGAGCGGGTGCCTTACAAAAAATACATAACATTAGAGAGTAGCGGACTGCATGGCTCGGTAATTAGGGACATAATTAACCAAACTTTTCCAGAGCTCGCAGCGGAGGTTTTTGCAGTGTATTTTATGTCTTCGCCTAGCTATATAGGTCGCACAGGTGGCAGTGCTGTATCCATATTAGATGCAAACTCTAAGTACTACGCCTATAACATGAATGCTTTTGGCGAAATTTTTAGTATGCTCAAACCTGCTCTTCGAAATAGTAAGTACAAACTATCGCTAAGCTACGATGGAAACATTGAAACAACCATATCTCTAGATTTTAAAATAAGATATGACAATCTTAAAAAAGCGCAGGCCCGAAAATATTACCGCGCGCGAAATTCCAAGCTCTGGGAAAAAAGCGCAATGACCGTGGCAAGCGTGAAAGCACAAGAGCTAATACAGTACGCTGATGTGCCGTATTTGCCAAAAAAGGAAGAGACGGTAATCATTGATGACACATATCTGAAGGATTACAGCCTAGATATAGGGTTCTACGTGCTGGAAAAGCATATTCAAGAGCCTGCCATCGATGAGAAATTTGTAGAGGGTTTTAAGGCGCAGTTAGTGCGAAAGCTCGAGCGTGAGTTTCCAATGCTCGTAGAGGCTATGAAGCTGGGCATATTGATGGACATTGCCGATGTAAACGGGTTCGGCGAGCATGCTGCAAGGGTAGCAGAAGCATACAAGCGCTTGGGAGCGGATAATCTCGTTGACTCGGCAGCTAACATATATTTAGCGCTATTTGAAAGGATGGAAGACATCATGCAGGAGAGAATAAAAAACGAGCTTAATGCAGCAAAAGAGCACGGCAGAGAAAAAAGAATAATAAACAGAGTGCTGTGGGAGCTAAACCTCCTTAAACCCACCGGGTGGGATTATGAGTACTTTGCGACAAAATTAGAAGAGCGCGGCTATACCAAAGACCCGGAAAAATTACTTACAAAGCTGCATACCGAAGGGCACATAATAATGAAGCGAAAAGGCATATACTACGCAATATCCAACCTCTGAGCTTGCCTAGTGTGCCAGCGTAAATAGCTCGTGGTCTCCGCCCACATCAAATAACCCAATTCTCGCTCCAGTGTCTAGCCAAGCATGCGCGTAGTATATCGCTCCTAAAGCACGCACATAATCACCCTTGGCTCTGAAATACTTTGCATCTTCACTATAAGAGCTTGCCATTTTTAGAAAATCCTCAGCGATATCCCGTAAATGCGAGTATTCAGGTGCAACTATTTTCACTTTATCAAGGGCTTTGAAAGTAATCTCGAAATATTTGTCCAATACCGCATCTGTAATTTCGTGCATGATGGTTTAAAAAACTCAAAGATAAAAAAGTTATGCGTTACTCTATAATCTTCACGCTCTCTCCGCCATGCTTTGTCTCTCTGGGTCTGATTTCCACAAATAGCGGCATGGATATGCTTCCTCCGGTAACAAGCGCCACACCGATGGGCAGTCTTTGAATATCCTCCAAAGAGCCTTTTGTGAGGTTCTCTACCGAGTTACCTATAGCCCGCAAGTCATTTGGGTTTGTCACTCTGAGAATTATCTGCGTATTGCACTGTGAAAGCACGTTTTTGTCTATTTTTGCAGGTCTTTGGGATATTATGCAGAGCCCGAGTCCAAACTTTCTTCCTTCGCTAGCAATGGTTCTCAAAATTTTGCTGGAGGCTGCCATGCCCTGCTGCGGCACGTAGTTATGCGCTTCTTCAACAACAAGCATTAGCGGCGGTATCTTGTTTCTCTTCCTTAGCTCAAAAAGTGCCATTGAAAGCCGCTGCACCACTAGCTCTTGTATATCCGGAGCAACGCCTCGCAGATTGATAATGGAAATCTTACCTTTTGTCACTATATCGTCTATCCTTGTGCCCTTTCTCGCAAATATGCCCATCTCTTGCAAATACTCCAGCTGCCCAATAAGGGGCGCTAAGGTTGGGGAATCCTCGCTTTCCAACACGCGAATAATGTCTTTAACATCAAAGAACTGTCTCGATGTGCGAAGCAGGTCCATTGCTTTGCGAAGAGGTATTAAGCTCTGTCTGGTATCCAAATTCATCAAATTGATTAACTCCCGGGGAGTCATTGAAGCCAGCGTGAATTTAAGGGGCTTTCCTTCGTTCAAATCCGTATCAGGGGTGAATATCTTTATCTTCGATGCATAGCCTCTCGGCGTCACACCAAACTCATCGTGCAACTTTGTTTTCTTTGCCGGTGTTTTTAAAGATGGATACTCCCCATGCGGGTCTATGATTATCGCGGTAACATTTTTTTTCAAGAGCTCTTCTAGGAGCACACCTGTTAGATAGCTCTTACCTGCACCGGTTTTGGCGAGAACGCTTACGTGCTTCTGCACCATGATATTTATGTCGAGAAATATTTTTATGTTTTTGTGCTTGAACAAGCGCCCAATATACGCTCCCGTTTTTTCTATTTCTTCAATGCCGATTACCTTTTTTATAAAATCATCTTCCGCTAGATACACTATGCTTCCTACATTAAAAGGTATGCGCGGATACTGTAAAAGCCCTTTCTCGTCTCGGTATCCTATTACTACTACCTTTGCAAGTACTGTCTCTTCAATATCCACATCACCTCCATTCATGAGCTCTTTTGCTCTATCCACCGTGAGATTGGTCTTTCTCTTTATCTCGTCAATTCTGCCGAGTACCCAGCCAAACTTTTCATGAAGCACCTGCACATAGTCTCCTTGCTCTAATTTAACGCTAGTTACCGTGCAAGTGAATTCCGTTGTGCCCACATCTCCGTATATCACGCCAGCTTTTTTCATCTTTGTAGTTTCTTCCGCAACTTCATCATCTTCAACCTGCTCTGCTTCAACAGTCATGCTAATCACGCAAACATGCTCTCTCCCGGACTTTCTCTTCTCACTTCGTCCGCATGCAAGAACTTCTTTATAGCCATATCGAAATCGTCTTGCACCACATAATCACGCTCATCGCGTATGGCAAACATACCCGCTTCCATGCATATTACCTTCAAATCCGCACCGCTGAAACCATCGGTTTTCTTTGCAATGCTCTCTAAATCTACATCTTTTATGTTCATGCTCTTAGTGTGAATCTTCAGTATTTCAATTCTGGCAGTCATATCCGGATACGGCACCAGTATGATGCGGTCAAATCTGCCGGGACGCAACAATGCAGGGTCCAAAATATCCGGGCGGTTAGTAGCTGCAATTATCTTAACATTATCGAGGGGCTCAAAGCCGTCCATCTCTGCAAGGAGCTGCATCAGGGTACGCTGCACTTCTCTATCTCCCGAAGTAGCCATATCCAATCTTCTAGCGCCAACCGCATCGAGCTCGTCTATAAACAGTATTGTAGGTGCACGCTTTTTGGCAAGGGCAAATAAATCACGCACAAGCTTGGCACCCTCTCCGATGTACTTTCTAACTAGCTCGCTACCCACAGTCCTTATGAATGTAGCATGTGTGTGATGCGCAACTGCCTTGGCAAGCAGCGTTTTACCCGTGCCCGGAGGCCCTGCAAGGAGCACACCCTTCGGCGGCTCAATGCCAACCTTCTTATAAAGCTCGGGTCTCAAAAGCGGAAGTTCTACCGTTTCACGTATTTCGCGTATTTGCTTTTCGAGACCGCCAATGTCTCCGTAGCTTACTTCTGGCTTTTCAATAACCTCGGCGGCTGAAACATCTGGGTCATACACATCTGGGAGCGTATGCACTATGGAAA
>JALULR010000224.1 GCA_027056155.1 DHVE2 group archaeon | reverse complement strand
AAATTGCACATTCATAAAAGGCTTTCAAAAAATTTAAATAATTAATTTTCCATTACTAAATGGGTGATATAATGAGATGGTATGTAATTGGCTTGCTCTCGGTGGCTTTAGTGATTTTACTAGCTAGTTTTGCATCTGCGGCGCAAGCTAGTGCTAAAGGGCAGTGGAATTATATGGAAAGTGATGTGCCTGCATTAAATCCGCAGTTTGCAAGCATTGGTGTGGGCACTAATGGATATATATGGGTTGCATACATGGGTGGAAGCGGAGAAAAATATATAAATGTAACATGGTATGATGGAAATAATTGGCACAACGATAATTTGTATCACGGCGGTTTCACGATGGTTGGCGGAGCAGACGGAGCATGGCCACTAGCCATGTGCATGAATGACTCGACTCCTAATGTATTTTATTACACTTATGACCAGAGCACAGCAGGAGGTGCCCTAAATCACAGTTACTATCTCAATGGCGCATGGCATACAGAGACAATATGGAAAGGCAGTTTATTAAGCGATACTGGTAAGCCTGCTAATGCCATATCCGCTAAAATCGCAAATGGGAAATTTTACGTATTATTTCAAGTATATACAGCTAATGCAACTTCCACACCAACTAACCTCCTATACTTGGTATCTGGCACTACCGGCAACTGGAGCACACCGATAAAGGTAGTATCTGGAAATTCCCATCATTTCTACTACGGAGAGCTTGCAGTATCGAACTCTAAGGTTGGCATTTTGATATATACTGAGTACATGGATTCAACCTCGAGTTCAAATATGTTCTATGTGGAATTTCGCGAGTACGATGGCAGCTCATTTTCCCCATTGGAAAATATAACATTTACCACAAACAGCTATATGGCAACCATAACATACGACATCAGTGGATTACCGCATATATTTATGGGCAATGTAAGCGGGAGTAACACATACATAGAAGAGCTTTACAAGAACGAATCCGGCGTATGGAAATCCGATGTTGTAGCTCAAGGTGCTAACAATCCTAACGGCCCGCTATGTGCAGCGCTTGCCCCAAGCGGAAAAATTGTGCTTGCTTATAATGTAGATGGGCAATCTGGCATACAATTTAGCCAGTATTCAGGTGGCTCTTGGAATGTGGAAGCACTAAATGACCCATTATCTGGAAATGCTTTACATGAGGCACCTTCAATTACGTTTGACGCAAATGGAGACATATACGTTGCCTACGTGAATTATAATGCAGAGAAGGCAGATAATTACTACGTTGTAATTGCTACCAATAAAGCAACGGTGCCAGAGTTTTCAGTGCCACTATTTATCCTGATTGTTGCAGCAGTACCCATCGTTTTGCTTCGGTTTAAACACTAAATTATTTTTTTATTTTATGCGATAATCATCTTTTACAGAGAAAAGTGAAGTGCTTGGAGAGAAACAGAAATTAAAACAATTAACAAAGATACGAAAGAGAGCTATTTCTGTGTGTTACATATCCGATATAGGACTAAA
>JALULR010000223.1:1064-6370 GCA_027056155.1 DHVE2 group archaeon | reverse complement strand
CAACAAGCTCCACATCCCCATGGATTCCCTCTTCCATAATCCTGTTAATCGTGTTGCTTCCCCCACCCCCACAGCCAACAATCTTTATCTTAACCCTGAGCTTTTCCACAAGTTCCATCAATTCTTCGTCATCGGGAGATACCATACCCTGTCTCTCTTTCATTTTCTCTTTCATTTCCACCTCTTCCGTCTTTATTGAATTGAGCAAGGACTTCATAATTATCCCATCCTCTAATTTTATTATAAGGAGATAAACACCATATATAAAAGGATTTCTTGCTGAAGGCTGTAATATATTAAACTAACATATTCTTGTGCTCGCTTATTCTCTTTCTAGTGATTTTATTTTATCATCTCATTAATTTGCTAGCGCGAGGGAGCTGGTATTGTTATACAAAATCTTATATATTTTGTGGTGATATGGCAAAATAGGTGATTGAAATGGATATGTTAACAGAGGAGGAAGATATGAACAATTCTAAAAATGCCAGAGCTCCACAACAGGGCCCTCCCGCACCGTCATGGCAGCAAGGATACAATCAAAATTACCCACCGCCGTACCCGCCACCAAGGCGACAGGGAAGTATGGCTGATGAGATACTTCGGAACCCAATGTACATTGGTCTGGGCATTGCTCTTTCGGTGTTTATAATGTGGCTTGGCTTGGTGTTTCAGGCGATAATGATTGGCTCCACGGACGGAAAAACAATGATGCAGATAAGCCTCATACTGTATAACTTAGGCATAGCTGGGCTAATAATTGTGTTGCTATTTGTGGGACTTGGTCGAGGAGACTATCCTCAGTGGGTTCGTGCGATGCTAATCTTGGGTGCTATACTTCTGATTGTATGGGGATTTACAAATATGCTTACCCTTGCAGCTGCAATGGGCAGCCTAATGCATGCTGGAGGGTATGTAATAATGCCCGGAGCAATGGCATAACTAGAAAAACTTTATTTTCTATTTTTTCATTATGTAACCATGCAAATTACAAATGTAGAATGGAGCGAATTGCAAATCCCGCTCAAAAAACCTTTTAAAATTGCGCTTGGCACAACAGAGAGCTATCATGGCATAATTGTTAAGATATGTACAG
Organism: DHVE2 group archaeon; assembly: GCA_027056155.1. GTDB lineage: Archaea > Thermoplasmatota > Thermoplasmata > Thermoplasmatales > Aciduliprofundaceae > JAADDK01. Next base: position 5,274 of record JALULR010000223.1, on the reverse strand, counting down.
CGGAGCATTGCGGGTTCGGGGAGGCCTCGCCGTCTCCGAGAATCACGGGTGATACAGTGGGCTCTACTATTGCTGCATTAACCCGATTTAAGCCAGTACTGCTGGGAAGTGATGCTTCGGAAATTGGAGCTATTATGCGAGAACTCGAAAAAAGTGCGGTATCAAATACCACTGCTAAGGCGGCCGTTGATATGGCTCTTTACGACCTTTTGGGCAAGTACACAAACATGCCTGTGCGAAATATACTCGGTGGTGAAAAAGAGAAAATAGAAACTTCGCTCACAGTGAGCATTGGCTCGATGGAAGAAACGCTTAAGAGCGCAGAGGCGCTTATTGATAGCGGTGCAAAAGTATTAAAAGTTAAAATTGGTCTATCCCCGGAAGAGGATATCTTGAGAATTCGAGAAATTAGAAACATCACTGATGCAAAGATACGTGTTGATGCTAATCAAGGCTATTCTCTAAAACGTGCAATTAAAGTTTTGCGTGCTATTGAGCGCTATGATATTGAATTTGCCGAGCAACCTCTGCCTGCAAATGCTATTGATGATTTGGCTGTTCTCCGTAGTGCAGTTGAAATACCAATTATGGCAGACGAATCGGTACATAGTAGTGTAGATGTTCTCAAGCTCATAGGCAAGGTTGATGCTATAAACATAAAGCTGATGAAGAGCGGGGGCATATATGAAGCGCTGAAGATAGCAGCGATAGCTAAAGCTGCAGGTATTAAAATAATGGTGGGGTGCATGATTGAAACAAAGCTCGGAATTACCGCTGGCACACAGTTTGCACTTGGCATAGGCGCTGACTATGCAGACCTTGATGGATACTGGGACCTCAGAGAGCAGCCGTTTAACGGTGTGGAATTTAAAGAGGGCGCTAATATAATTCCGAAGGTAGCAGGCATAGGGGCAACTAAGGTAGATTAAAAATCATGCAATCACCTTATTTGCTAGTTACTCCAACATATTTTAGCTTCTCGTTATATTCAGAGCTTTCCCTTCTTTACGTGGTATGCGTGAGGTATAAAAGGTGCAGTTTTTGCTTCGTACTGGAATATATGAGGATAGGCTTCGTGCAAATATGATATGTATTTTAGCCATTCGTAAGAGAGAAGTGCATAGAGCTTTTCAAGGTCGCCTTTTATGTCTTCGTATTCTTCAACGGATATAGTATCAAAATTTATTATGCGCTTAAGCTCTTCACTCACATGAAGCACGTTCCATAGCAAATCGGTGAATGTTTCATGCTCGATTATTACAGGATTATCGAGTAGACTTATAACAAATTCTTTATTTTCCATAAGAAACTTTCTGAGCTCGTAGAGATTTATTTTCTCCATGTTAATTTTGAATACCCTATCTTTTATTTTTTCTTCAAGAGCCTCTAATTCATTAGTACTTTTGTTTTCGAGGTTTAACATATCTTTTGCTAGCTCTTGTGCTTCTGGGTCATATTTTGATAAATATCGAAGCAAGTCCTTTCCTATCTCCCCAAAAAATGAGCCCACAACAATATTTAGTTTTTGCTTTCTTTCTTTTTTAGAGCGCCTAACCATTAGGCTATTAAGCACAATGCTTACTAGTAACACGGATATCGGCAAAAATCCGAGCTGTGCTAGGATATATTTTTCGATGAAGCTAGTATCATGAAAGGTCAAATAATTTACAACATAAAAGAATAAAGAGGTAATTAGGAGCAGTATGCTTATTTTCACCTCCCACCGCATCGTTTCACCTACGGTAGGATAATCCGCGCAGCCTCTCTACGCACTTTTTCTACATATTCTCTCTTGGTGACAAGCATAAGTGCCCAGTCTTGCACTTTTCTGAGCTGTAGCGCTCTTGCCAGAGGGGAGTACCTAGACAACTCGTAAACTTCGTTGCCATCTATTATTTTCACGTTGGTTTTAGTGAGTCTTGGCTCCGATAGTTGGGCTATGTTGTCGGGAATATCGATGAGCACATACTTTGAGTCAATGCCCGCCGCTTCCGCAATCTCCCTCTCGATTCTGCGTCTCATCTTAAGGTCATTTAGCTTGTGAAACTCAGTGATGAGCTCGGTATTGTCTTTTACATCATCGACTCTAATCACCAATGCTTTTTTGAACAAACGCCGGTACTTTAATCTCAGGGCGATTTCTTTCGCATAGCCGCCCTGCGTTAGGAGCACGGAGAGAAGCTCTGAATCGTTGTATTTATATATATCAAGCCAGTTGTCCATCTCAATTTCTTCCACTGCTCTTGAAAGCATAAGCTCGCCAATGCGGTTTGTTTTGTGGAAATACACAGAGGAGTACATTAGTGCGCGAGCAACTAACATGCCCTCAAGCGCAGGTACACCTTTGCGGTCAATCATGAGCTCACCATTGCGGATTTTTAGAGTGTTTAATATTCTGTACACGTCAATCATGCCATGAGCCACGCCTGTATAGTGTGCATCTCTAAGTAGATAGTCAATCTGGTCCGCATCAAGGGGGCCGCTTATCATATTTACCATGTAGTTTTTATCCGCTCCAAAGTACTGCTGTCCCTTATCTACATTGAATAGGTCCATTCTCTTTATCTCCTCTCCGAGAATCATTCTGCATACCATATCTATGTCTATACCGTACTCGTTAAGTATCTCGTGAATTCTCTCACGTCCCTCTATATCCAATCCTTCTAAAATATCTAGCTTGCCGCGTATTATGCTAGTTGTAATCTCCATGTGGTCCATTCCTGTTTTTTCGTGGAGCAGATATTCAAGAGTGTGCGAGAATGGAGAGTGACCCAAGTCATGAAGCATACCTGCAACTTTCAAAGTTTCAATTTCTATTTTATCCAGATTTAGTGCCTCGCCCATCTTGCCTGCTACGTGCCCAACACCCAGAGAATGCTCAAGCCTGCTGTGGTTTGCACCCGGAAACACGAGATAGCCTAGCCCAAGCTGCTTTATACCGTTTAATCTCTGCATCTCGGGGGTCTCAAGAATACGAAGTGTAGCTTCTTCAAATTTAAAGCTTCCATGGATTGCATCATGGATTATTTTAAACTCGTACATAGAGGGGAAATAAAAAGAGATTTAATAAAATTTGCTATTTAAACGTTTACTCCGCCGAGCTCTTCGAGCTGCTCTTTGCTCATAGCCTCTTTGTCACTTAATTCTCTGTAGCCCTTTCTTTTTTCGTAGTATACAACTGCAAAGTACGCAACTAGTATCGGCGGGAGAATGTAGTATACTATGTAGTTAAGCAGAGAGACCACATACCATTCTGCGTAATTGCTTTTGGCGCTTAATCCAAGCATTGTTGCCCATGGCATTTCAAAGTAATGCACATAGCTCCAAGCGTTCATGTTAAATATTACTAACAATATATTTGAATAGTTGGTGAATATGTTTGCCAGAGGACTCATACTCCTTGTTACTTTGAATCCGGGCACGCGTTTGGTGGTAAATGGTGGAAACATATTGCTACCCATAAGTCCAAAATGGTCCGTTAAGATATGGGACCAGTATCCGAGCATGATTATCCAGAAAGCAGTCCAGCCAAGAGGTGTAAATCCGTAGAGCATGAATCCGATGGGTGCAAATAGCACGCCCATGGTAACGCTATGGCCCCAGCGCCGATGCCATGGTATGAAATCCGCTCTTACCGAGCCATCTTTTTCTGGGAAAAATGAAAAATCTGGGCCGGATAGTATATCAACATGCGTAACTGCGTCGTAGCCATAATGCAACTTGGGCTTAAACTCAGCCTCCGCATGCGCTTTTTCTTTTGGTAAATAAGTAGTGGTATACGGTCTCTTTTCAAATCCAGAGATTATTGGACCAATATCGCATATTACCTTGTTATGCTCAGTGTCAAACTGCACAGTGTACTGTCTCCACTGGTCTGATGAGATTTTCACAGTGTGCAACATTACATTTACCTCTCTATTTTCCTCGCTGGCCTGATTTATCGCATGCGCCAGAGTATCTGCAACCTTTTGTGGGTCTAAGTTCCACTCGTCCATGTCCACTTCGTAGTCATGTCTCTGAAGATATTTTGCAAAGCGGAAATCGATGGTATCTGGAAGTATGCCAAATATGCCGCCTAAAATGAGTATGAGCGCTTTGTTTTGCACTATGGCGTTGGCGATCATATTGTGTCCGTAATACATATTTGCAATTACTACCAAGAAGGTTGCCGTGGTCAATCCTGCAAGGAAGTGTGCAAATCCCTTCATGT
>JALULR010000223.1:0-1054 GCA_027056155.1 DHVE2 group archaeon | reverse complement strand
GCGGTGATTCTCGTGCCTATATGGTTGAACATGGCTGGAATTGCGGTTGCACCTGCGCTGGGGTTGTGGTGATAACCCTTCATGTTATCACCACAACCCCAGCGCAGGTGCAACCGCAATTCCAGCCATGTTCAACCATATAGGCACGAGAATCACCGCAAGGCAGTGGGACCGCCGTGAGTTAAATAGCACCGGTACAAGGCCGATGGCGGTGGCAATAGACATAATCATCAGGCCTTGCCATGAGGTCATTATGTACACCAATATAATGAGTATTACTAGCACCACTATGTTTAGCGTCTTTGGATTTACTTTAGGTATGGTTTTCGCCAGGAACTTTGATGCATAAATAACTATGAAAAACGAGATTATTCCTGCAAGAGCGATGCCCGCATCTACAAGATAGAATTGCTGTACTGTCTCGGGTGTGAAAAATAGATTTATTCCCATGGCTAGCGCTCCGCGTCTAAGATGTAGCGTAGGCAGGAAAAACAGCGCTATGGCACCTACGTAATACACAACGCGAGATGCACCCATGGAGACGAGAAAGCTCTTATCGCCTTTCTGGGCAAATCCATGGGATGCCATGTATCCGCCCACACCTGCGGTCACAGCGGGAATGAACGCTGCAAATAAACCACCTACAGAGCCCGCTACGGAACCGTGTGCAATCTCTGAGGGGCGCACATCTACACTTTTAGGCATATTCTGCTCAGGTATCTCGTACTTTGAAATTAAGTTTAGTATTATGGAGGAGGTAGCAAATAGCCCTATTAATGGAGCCATAAGGCTCTGAAACGCGTGTCCCGCAGGAATCATTGTTTTGCTAAATGTAATCACGCCGAGCAGCCCCGCGAGGAAAAATGTTAGGTATCCTGCAAGTATGGTTTTCCACGCTTCTTTCAATCCGTGCAAAGGATTTTTGTGCCTGCCAAAGTCTTTGGGAAACTCTGAGAGGAGCATGTATGCAATGACAGCACCGATAATCCAGTGTATATTCGAAATTGCCAAATCCCAAACCCCGCCCAGAACACCCATGAATATGGGCACGAAT
>JALULR010000222.1 GCA_027056155.1 DHVE2 group archaeon | reverse complement strand
GTCCGCTGTGACTACATAATCAAATTTATTTTCTATGTTTAAATATTTTAAGTCTCTGTATGTGCCTAGGTCTCCCTTTGAGGTTAAAACTGCTTTTTTAATTGGAAGCTCTAGAACATCGCGCATTCCTTCAAATAGCTTTATCTTTCTCGGAGAAATAGACAAAAAAGTGTTTCTTATATCTTCCACCAGAGCGGGGTCTTCTTTGCCAACTAAGCTAGAAACAACCTTATCTAGAGGAAGCCCCACGGCCATTCGGAGCTTTTTGTAATCTAATTCAAGTGCTCTTCTTCTAAATACCCGCTCGAAGGTAATTTGAATCTCTTCCCACGTATCCATGACCGTGCCATCTAGGTCAAATATTAGAATCATAGCGGTGATATTAGCGTGGCAAATAAAGAGTTTTCTAATGTATGTAAAGCCCGCCGTTTACATCTATTGTTGCTCCAGTGATGTACCTTGAATCATGCGATAGAAGAAAGGATACCGCTGCGGCAACATCATCTGGCTTACCTATTCTAGCTAGCGGAATCTCTTGAGCTCTTTTTAGCCTTTGCTCGGGCGTATATGAGGCTATTATGTCAGTATCAATGGTGCCGGGAGCGATGGCGTTTACTCTGATATTTGGCGCGAGCTGTATTGCAAGGGAGCGCATTAACCCCAATACCCCTGCCTTAGATGCTCCATAAGCGGCGCTGCTCTTAGAGCCACGAAAGGCTAGCTGTGAGGATATGAAAACTATTGAGCCCTCTGGCATGCAATTTAGTGCAGCTTTTACGGGGTACATTGCTCCGTTTAAATTCACGTTAATAGTCTCTTGCCATTCCTCAATGCTCATATCATTTATGTTTTTTCTTATGTATATTCCCGCGTTTAGCACCAGCCCGAATATATTCTCATATTTACCGCAAAAATAGCTTACCATGTCTTGAACTTCTCGCCAAGATGCTACATTTGCTTTAAACATGTCAGCATAACCATTGTTATCTAAAATCAAGTCCCTTGTTTCTTTCGCATGTTCAGTAGAGCGGTTGTAATTTAAGAGCACGCGATGACCGTCTCTTGCAAGACGCAGTGCTATCGCCCTGCCAATGCCTCTAGATGCTCCGGTAACTAAAACGTTTTTCATAATCAGTGAAATAAAAAGAAAGATAAAAATTTTCACAAAAATAGGAGATTTAGATATCTTCTAGCAAGTCTTCCTCATCGCTTTCAATTGTGTGTTCTTCTACTGCCGCTTCGCTGCTTTCTTGAATCTCCGTATGCTCTTGTGTTTTAGGGCGCGCTTGCTTCTTTTTCATCATGTTCATTGCAGCCATGATTATTGCAATTAGTGCGAGGATTATGCCCACTATGCCTATCGCAGTTGCTGCTCCTATTGCACCATCTTGCTCACTATCTTTTTGCTTTACATCATTGATATCCTTGTCAATCTCGCTTTTAAGCTGGTTTGCTTGCTTTGTTAGGTTAGCCATCTCGCTGTTACTCTTTGTTATGTTCTCTT
>JALULR010000221.1 GCA_027056155.1 DHVE2 group archaeon | reverse complement strand
TTGGAAGGCTTCTCACCGTACAGCGAGGTGACCAAAATCTCTGCAAGGCGGTCAATCTCGCTCTCTCTATGAGGCAATATGTCTGGTAAGTATCCTGGATAAAGAGCGTTCTTGTGCTCCGTAAAAAGCGATTCTTTCCTGATATGCCTCTCAAATACATTGCTCATCTTTCCACCCGAAGTAATGGTCGGTAATTACTCATTGTTAAAAAATATTTTTTTACCAGATGGTTTACCAAAATCATTATATCTGTGTTGCACTCACCCTCTTAAAGCTTCTTTTCCATTGGAGCGTTGATTTAATTTTTTAATGAGCTGTTCATAAAAACTTCGCCTCATGCTGAATTTTACATTTACGCGCTCATCATAAGTTATAGCTTCTATTTTCCCATATCTGCGAATATAGTTGAGCAACGAGTCGTCATTTATAGTGAGCGAGTATTCTTCAAGCTCTGCCTCTTTGAATATTCTTCTTACTAGCTCGGATAAGCCTAAATTATTTCGGGCGGAGATTAGCTCAGGCGGAGGTAGCTCTTTTAGCATTGCTATTTTTTGCTCGAGCTCTTCATTGCTTGCTTTATCTATTTTATTTATTACAGGTATGAGCTTGCCATGAATTTTCGATTCGATGATATTTTGCGAGACCTCTAATTTTCGCTTAAACTCATCTATGCTATCGCTTCCATCTAATAGGAGCAAGATTATATCTGCATTGTATATCTCTTCAAGCGTGGGCTCGAACGCTCGAATTAGCCACGGCGGCATGCCTTCTACAAATCCAACGGTGTCGGTTATGAGCACGCGCTCTCTGCCCAGCCGAGAGGTCTTAGTGGATAATGTGCTAAACATGCGCTCTTCTGTGATTCTGCCCGTGCTTGTAAGCGCGTTAAGAAGCGTGCTTTTTCCAGCATTGGTATAGCCAGCTATGCCCACGAGTACAAATCCTTCTTTTCTCCTCCTTTTCCTGCGCTCTTCCCTCTCCAATTTTATCCTGTCCAACTTTTTCTCTATCTTGCTCATGCGCCTGCGAATCATCTCGTAGTAATCTGCGATTTCGTACTCGCCCGCGCCATGCCAGCCCGCATGCTCGCTAAGCCGCGAGTGATGTATTGTTTCCCTAATTAGCGGAATCTCGTATTTTAGTCGAGCGTAATCTACCTGTAGCATAGCCTCTCGACTTTTTGCCCGGTCCGCAAATATATCAATTATTAATCCGACTCTGTCTTTTACTTCCACACCTAGCGTGTTTTCGAGATTGAACCACTGTGATGATTTGAGTATTGCATCTACGAGCACCAAGCTATCCTCGCTTATCATCTCTTTTATCTCTTCAACCTTGCCCTTTCCAATGTAAAATTTCGGATTCTTCTCCCCGCTAAATTCTACAATTTGAGCAATGTCATAGCCAAGCGATTTAATTAGAGGAATGAATTCCCACGAATCTCTGCGCTTCACTGCGATGACCGAACGCATCTTTCAAGGCCTCCAAGCAGATATATTGAGCCGGTTGCAAGCACTATGTCATTTTTCATAGCCAATTTGAGAGCATCGCAGTAATTTTTTTCCACTTGTATCTCATGAAAATACGGCTCTGCGTATTTTTTGAGCTGGGAAACGGGCATACGGCGATAATAGTCAATCTCGGTAATCACGATTTTGTCTGCTAAGCTCTTAAAATAGCGGAGAAACGAAGAGACATCTTTGTCATCTAACATCGAGAATAGCAGCGTAATGTTTTTGAGCTTGAGCTCACGAAGCGTCTTAGCAAGAACCCTTGCCCCCGCAGGGTTGTGTGCTGCATCGAAGATGAGGAGCGGTGCGCGGGATTTAATTTCAAACCTGCCCCGCCACAAGGTGTTTTCTATGCCTTTCTCTATGTCTCCTTTCGATACCGTATATGTTTCAGAGAGCAGCTCTGCCATGCGAATTGCCACGGCCATGTTTTTTATCTGGTACGTGCCGAGCATTTTACTTTTTATTTTGTAATCTCTCATTGGTGTGTTTATGCTTATATCCATGCCGTTTAAATCTTCTTTTTCTACGGAGTATGCGCATTCATCGAGCGCATTGTGGTACTCTGCCCCCCTTTTTGATGCAATTTTTTCTATTTCTCGCTCTGCGGCTTTTTTGTGCTCGCCGACAACCACTGGCACACCTTCTTTTATTATGCCAGCCTTCTCCTTTGCAATTTTCTCAATGCTCTTGCCTAATACATTAGTATGCTCTTTATCAATGCTGGTTATCGCAGTGATATCAGGAGCTATTATGTTTGTTGCGTCTAATCTTCCACCCAAGCCCACTTCCATCACGGCAAAATCTACATTTTTCTCGTAAAAATATTTTAGAGCTAATGCAGTTGTCACTTCAAAAAATGTGGGATTTCTCTGCTCTTTGCCAAGCTCTTCGATTATGGGGCGCACTTTGCGTACAAAATTTACAATGTACTCTTCGTCAATTTCTTTGCCGTCTACAACTATGCGCTCGGTAAATCTTTCAATGTGTGGCGAGGTGTAAATACCCGTGCTATAGTTTCTGCGCATTATGTTGTATAAGTACGATGCCACAGAGCCCTTGCCGTTTGTGCCTGCAATATGTGCAAAATGCAAGCTCTCATGAGGATTGCCTAATAGCTCGATAAAATTGCGCATTATTTCTAAATCGAGTTTCATGCCGAATCTGCGCAGTGCATATATGTACTCAATCTCGCTTCGTTCCACAGGCATGTGAAATATGGGCGGTATTTAAAATCTTGCGAGCTCCCTTTCTTTGATGAAGGTAAATACTTAAATAATCTCTTTTTTTTCACGGGCTATGGAATTCTCAAAGGAAAATTTCAGCGAGTGGTACAACGAGGTTGTGGAGTCTGCAGGGCTCGTTGATAAAAGATACCCTGTAAAGGGAATGCATATCTGGCGCCCATACGGCTGGAAAATTATGATGAATATCGATAATTATTTTCGTGAGATATTCACAGAGCACGGCCATGAGGAGGTGAATTTTCCGCTTCTTGTGCCAGAGACCGAATTTAAGAAAGAGGCAGAGCACATACGAGGATTTGAAGACGAGGTATTTTGGGTTACACATGGCGGCCTAGACCCGCTAGATGTGAAAATGCTACTGCGCCCCACCAGCGAGACTGCAATGTACCCCATGTTTTCGCTCTGGATACGCTCCCATGCGGACCTCCCTTTAAAGATATTTCAGATAGTCAATATATTTAGGTATGAGACCAAGCAAACTAGAACATTTATTCGAATGCGCGAGGTGCATTTCTTTGAGGCGCATACTGCTCATAGAACCTTTGAAGAGGCAGAAGCGCATATACAGGAAGATATAAAAATATGGAAAAAAATCGCCAAAAAACTAGCATTGCCATATAGAATTGTGAAGAAGGCAGACTGGGACAAGTTTCCCGGGGCTATATACTCTCTTGGCGTGGAGACTGTTATGCCGTCAGGGCGCACTTTGCAAATTGCCACATTTCACCAGTATGGGCAGAATTTTTCAAAGCCTTACAATATACAGTACCTAAACGAAGATGGCGAGCATGAGTATGTGTATCAGACCACCTTTGGCATGAGCGAGAGATTGCTAGGTGCGGTTGTGGGGCTCCACGGTGATGACCGAGGTTTAATCATACCTCCAGAAATTGCGCCAATTCAGGTGGTAATTGTGCCCATTGTTACAAAGAAGAAGCAAGAGGTTATTAAAGAAAGCAAGCTTATTGAGCAAGAAGTTAGAGATGCGCAAATACGCGTGCATCTTGACGACCGCGATAATTACACGCCCGGTTATAAGTTCTACGATTGGGAGCTTCGCGGTGTGCCACTCAGGCTTGAAATTGGTCCTAGGGACATGGATAAAAGGCAAGTAGTGCTTGTACGAAGGGATACCCGTGAGAAGCTAATGGTTTCTAGGGACGAGTACATAGTGAAAATAAAAGAGCTTCTTGCGAATATTCAAGACGCACTGTACCGCAGAGCAGAGGAAGAGATGAGTGAGCGAATAAAGAACATAGATAATATTGAGAATGTTAAAGAGCACAATGGTGTTTCTGCGGTGCCGTGGTGTGGCTCAGATGATTGCGGGCATGCGATAGAGGAGCTAACCGAGAAGAAGATAGTGGGCTCGCCCATCGAACTCGGCGAGAAAAAGAGATGCATAATTTGCGGAAAAGAGACTGAGAAAATAGCTTTTGTAGCAAAGCCTTATTAATCTTCTTTTTTAACAACTGCCAAAAGCGCCCCTAGCACGCCAAATGTTAGCAAAACAGCTGTAATAGAGTACAATCCTACGTCTGTCCATGCGTCGTATAAGAGCGCCCACGAGAAGTATATAATTAAGCCCAGAATTATGAGTATCCAGCTGAATATCCATATCGCGCGATTCATAGAGGTGAATCTGCCACGGGTATATAAAAATTCGCAGCGCAATCTACTCTTTTTTGAGTTTTTGGCGATAGTTATTTATTACGGTGCAATATCGCAGCATTGTGATTAGCAAGGCAATTGAAGATATAAAAAAAGGCAAGCCCGTGCTGGTATTCGACGCTGAAGGTAGGGAGGAAGAGACAGATATAGTGTATGCGTCTCAGTTTATCACACCTGAGAAGGTAAGGTTCATGCGCAAAGAAGGCGGCGGGCTTATTTGCACCACCGTTCCCGATTTTCTCGCCTCGAAGTTTGGGTTGCCGTACTTACATGATATTTTTGAGCAAAGTGGATACGAGATTTTTGAGTATGTGAGCAAGAAAGTTCGCTATGATGCCCTTCCTGCGTTTTCAATAACCATTAACCACGTGGATAATTATACAGGCATATCAGATAGAGAGCGTGCTAAGACCATCGTGGAGTTTGCGAGATTTATAGAGGAAGTAGAGATAACAAATAACCCTATGGAAGAGTTTGGAAGGAGATTTATTGCACCCGGGCATGTTCATCTTCTCATCTCTTCAGGACTTGAGCGAAGAAGAGGGCACACGGAATTAAGCACTGCGCTTATGCAGATGGCGGGCGTGGTACCTTCCGCGAGCATAGTGGAGATTCTCGGCGACGATGGCTATTCTCTGCGCAAGGAAGATGCAAAGAAGTTTGCAGATGAGCACGGGCTTGTGTTTGTAGAAGGCAAAGATATAATTGATGCGTGGTCAAAATGGTCCGAGTAATGGCAACAGGTGTGTTTGATATACTCCACCCGGGTCATGTTCTATTTCTTCAAGAGGCTAAAAAGCTAGGTGATGAGCTCGTGGTCGTAGTTGCGCGGGATAGTACTGCAGCCAAGCTAAAGCACATGCCCATAATGCGTGAGGAGGCAAGGCGATTTTTGGTCTCGGCTCTCAAGCCTGTAGATAGGGCTGTATTAGGGCACGAAGAGGATATTTATCGCACGGTAGAGGAAATTAAGCCTGATATAATCGTTCTGGGTTATGACCAGAGCTTTAGAGAGAGGGATATAGAAGAGCAGTGCAGAGCGAGAGGTGTTGATGTGAAGGTTGTGCGGTTGGAGAAGTACGGAGAGAGCGACCTAAATGGCACGCGAAAGATAATTAGCAAAATAGTTGCGAGGAAAGATGATTTGTATGCGAAAGATAGGAATAGTTGATACAACTTTTTCGCGGGTTGACATGGGCTATTTTGCAGAAGATGAGCTGCGAAAGATGGGCACTGGATTTAAGCTCGTGCGGCGCACGGTGCCCGGTGTTAAAGACCTACCTGTGGAAGCAAAGAAGCTTATAGAGGAAGAAGGCTGCGATATAGTTATTGCACTGGGCATGCCGGGTGGGAAGCCCATTGATAAGCAATGTGCTCATGAGGCATCGCTTGGATTAATCATGGCCCAATTGCTCACAAACAAGCATATTATTGAGGTATTTGTGCATGAGGACGAGGCAAAGGACGAGAAAGAGTTGTTGTGGCTTGCAGAGCGCAGGGCTAGAGAGCATGCTCAAAATGCGTACTGGCTTGTTTTTAAGCCGGAGCGATTGAGAAAACAGGCGGGCACGGGACAAAGGCAAGGATTTGCCGATGTGGGTCCTGTGCAGGCACGAAGTGCTGGTGGAATGAGACATTAGGAGGTGAAAAAATGACAGAAATAAAATTGGGCATAGTAGTGAGCGAGTTTAACTATGATATAACAATGATGATGCTTGAGCGGGCAAAAGCACATGCAGAGTTTTTAGGTGCAGAAGTAAAGTATGTGTTAAAAGCACCGGGAACATTTGATATTCCGCTCATGGTGAAAAAGCTACTTGACAAAGATGTAGATGCGGTAGTGACCCTAGGTGCGGTTATTGAAGGTGAGACAGAGCACGATGAGATAGTCATGCAGAATGCCGCGAGAAAAATAGAGGACTTGAGCGTTGAGTACGGAAAGCCTGTAACACTGGGTATATCTGGCCCGGGTGAATCGAGGCTTCAGGCAGAAGCGAGAATAGAGAAA
>JALULR010000220.1:5311-6483 GCA_027056155.1 DHVE2 group archaeon | reverse complement strand
CGGAAGAACAGCTGGATATGTTAATGTGGATTCATTCCATACAACTCACGGTAGAGGCATACCTTTTGCTGTAGGCATAAAATTTGCACGTCCCGACTTAAATGTAGTGGTGTTTAGCGGCGATGGCGACTTATTTGCAATTGGGGGCAATCACTTTGTTAATGCAGCTAGAAGAAATCATGACCTTCTTGTGATTGCAGTGAATAACTTCACATACGGTATGACTGGCGGTCAGCATGGACCTACTACACCCACAGGGGCATATACTACAACAACTCCATACGGGAACCCAGATAGGCCTTTTAATATACCGCATCTTGCAATATCCCTCGGTGCTCCATATGTGGCTAGGTGGACTACATACCATGTAAATCAGCTTCAAAATAGCATATACAAGGCTCTTGGCATGAAAGGTTTTAGATTGGTAGAGATAATTTCGCAGTGCCCCACGGTGTATGGCAGGAGGAACTCGATGCGCTCTCCGTTATCTATGATGGAATATTTCCAGAAAAATTCCATAATAAATAATAACGCATCTTTTGAGGAGATGGAGCTCAAGTACAATGGGAAGATAGTTGTTGGTGAGTTTCGAAATGTAGGGAGTATTCCAACGTACGAGGAGCGGTATGAAGATATTATAAGGAGGGCTCAAGAATGAAAGCAGAAATAAAGTTTGGTGGCCTAGGTGGACAGGGAATAATTACCATGGGATTTATACTTGCTAACGCTGCGGCTATCTATGATAACAAAGAGTGCGTGTTTACCCAAGATTACAGTGCTGAAGCAAGAGGCGGCGCGAGTACGAGTGAGGTGATAATATCTGACGAGAAAATTGATTATCCGCATGTTATCAAAGCTGATTATCTCGTGGTTATGAGTATGAGCGCGTACAGAGACTATGTCCAAAAGTTAAAGGAAGATGGAGTAATTATTGCGGATAGCGATTTGGTTGATTTGCCAGATGAGAAGAGGAAAGTATACGGCATACCAGCAACAAAGATTGCAGAGGAGCTTGGAAATCCGATAGTTGCTAACATTGTGATGCTTGGGTTCTTTGCAGGCATTACCAGGATAATTGAGCCAGAGTCCTTACTTAAAGGTATAAAGGATAGGGTGCCAAAGCGGTTCTGGGAGCTCAACGAGAAAGCATTCAGAGAAGGTTTAACTTACGC
>JALULR010000220.1:0-5301 GCA_027056155.1 DHVE2 group archaeon | reverse complement strand
CCTTTTGGCCATTTGCTGCCCCGGTAGTGTAGCGGCCTATCATGCGGGCCTGTCGAGCCCGCGACCCGGGTTCAAATCCCGGCCGGGGCGCTGTTCTAGGTTCAGGGTGCGCAGGATTCGCTACTCTTTCTTTTCCCAAATTGGCTATTTTTCCCATTTTCTCACCTCACTATTTTGTGATTTATTAGGGGGCGCCCCATGCGCTAGCGGGGATTTGCTCGTTATTTTCTCTGTTAACTTCTCGGAAATTTAAATATCCATGAAACGAATACTCCATGGATGGGCTTAATGCTCTTATTGGCAGTAATAACAGTAGCGTTTCTTCCTTCGCTAGTTTACGTAATCTGGGTTCGCAACACAGAGCGGTATAGCCGAGAGCCATGGCGTGCTGTTATGCGTTCTTTTCTGTGGGGTGCAACCTTTGCTATACTTATCTCTCTTGTAGTGGAGATTATACTAACGTATTTTTATACTAAGACATTTGAGCTAGCGCGTGGCTATGAATTTATTGCCGTGCATAAGGAGAGCATTGATGCATTAGTTCTGGCGGGTTTTATTGCACCGCTCGTCGAAGAAGCCGCAAAAGCTTATGGTATTTTGAGTTCTAAGAGATATATAGATGAGGTAGAAGATGGATTTATATATGGCTCTTCATCTGGATTTGGATTTGCGGCTACCGAAAACTTGTTATATGAAATATCTGCACTATTGACTGGCGGTATAGTTGCATGGGCGATGATATCGTTGATACGTTCTATTGCATCTGCATTGCTGCATGGAAGTGCAACGGCGATGACTGGGTTTGGCTACTCTTACAAAAAGATAACTGGACGCGGTGGTATGAGGCATGGCTATGGTGTTGCTGTTGCTATGCATTCGTCGTTTAATATAATTGCTTCAATACCAATATTCTTGGGGGGAATGCATAATACTTTAATTTACATAATACCGCTTGTGATAGCTATTTTATACGGCGCTCTTGCATTTAAGTATATACGAGGCAGAATTAGATACTATGATACACGTTCTCCGCGATAATCACGCATGCTAAGAAATCGTCAATAGTGTGCAACAGCGAGCCTATTTTATCGCTTTTTGCCTCACATCTAATCACTTTTCCCGAGTGATTGCATTTTATGTACTGATAATTATCGACGTTAATGCTCTGAAATACATTCTTGCTCATGCTTTCTGTATCGTACTCCAAGGTTATTTCTGCAGTGAGCCTGTATATATCTCTCGACCTAGCTTCTTTGAGTAACTCCATTCCTCTTCACCTTCTGTTTCAAACTCTTTAAGTGATAAATCCAACATATCTGCATAAAATAGGATATATGCCTCTCTAGTCCTAATTCGTTGAGGTACGTTATCTACAATTGGTGAATGGTGTGCAATTATAGCGTGTAAGAGCGCATCTCGTGCATCTTCTGGAAAATCCACTATCTCTCGCATTTTTTCTTCTACCATCTGGTACGATAAGACAGTATGACCAAGCAACTTTGCACGTGCTCTCATCTTTATGCTTGTATCTACCTCGTAGCTTTCTATGCGTCCTATATCATGAAGCACACCGGCCGTAATCAAAAAATCCCTGTTTAGGTTATATATTTCTGCGAGAGCTGCGCATGCCCTTGTTACATTTAATGTGTGCTTTGCCAATCCTCCAAGATATGAGTAAGCTCCATAAGCTGACCCCGGGGCAAATTCAAAATCATGCAAAAATGAATCATTTTTGAAAAACAGTTCCAAGAGCTTTGACATATATACATCGTCAACGCTTTCTATAATTCTCAGTATGTCTTTTATTGTATTTTCTGTGTCTTCGCTTACTGGCACAAATCTGGAGCTATCATATTTATTCAATTTTACAAATGAATCGTAGTCTGCATCTACTGATATGTACGTTTGTTCATCTTTTCTATAATTGCCCGTGACTTCTATGACATCTCCCTCTTTTAAATCTTCGTATAATTTTTCGGTGGTTTCTGTATCTCTGCCCCAGTATTTTACGAGTATGCTACCCGTTCTATCACCTGCCTCAAGCACAAAAAATTTGCCAAATCGATTTCTGTACTCTCGGATCCCGTACTTCTTTCGTATTGCTAGCTGAGTATGCACATATTCCCCCTCACGGAGCTCGCTAACAAACTGTAAGTGGCCCATGGACTCCGTCATGACACATAAGATAATTTATTTTTGGTTTGCCACTTATTGTTGAGCTCTAAAATAAACTAGCGCTTATTGTTACTCTGGTTGTTTTTCGGCAGTTAGACTAAGCGTCGGGGGAGATTCAGCGCCCTCTTTCAGAAGGCTTGCTCGCATCTGTCGATGCTCGCGAACCCCCGCTCCCTCAAACATTATAAATCTTTGCTTTATTGCTTTAAGTTTTGTCATCAAATCCTCTGCATCTGCGTTGGCAAACAGCTTATGCTGTATTCCAAAGTAACTAAAAAGCGCCGGGGGGGAGATTTGAACTCCCGCTCCCAGTACAGGGAACCAGCTCTCAAGGCTGGCGCCTTAGTCCACTTGGCTACCCCGGCTCATCTGAGGATACGCAGAGATTATTTTAATTTTTCCACTTTTTGTTTTTTATGTGATTGCATAATAAATACCAACGTATTCAAATAGTTTGCATATTTCATCAATATGGGTACTATCAAATAGAGATAAAGCCTCCTCATGCACCGAAAATAATATATACGTAATCACGATTAATTTAACCCTATGAAGACACATTCGCAGAAATTCAAAAAAATAGTGCTGGGATTTATTCTTTTGGCGGTGATAGTCTCTGGGCTTATGCCAATTACCCATGCCGCTAGGGCTAGCGGTGCTGCATTTGGCGTGGCTAGTTATAGCTCCTTGCATAATTCTTATTTAACATCTACAAATTCGCGAGCGTCTAAAGAACTAAATGGAACCTTGGTTATAAATGAAATATACTCTTATGGTGCGGGCAATCAGGAATGGGTAGAGTTATATAATCCACGAAACAAGCCTACTAATTTCACAGACTTGAAGCTCACGGACCAAGATGGAAATACCCTGAATTTATCGGCGCTTAGAGACGATAACGGAAATCCTATATTGCCAGTACCTCCAAATAATTATGTTATTATATACTTTGGGAAGGGAAAGAATGAATCAGACTATTCATATACCCCTAATGTAGCTGGTAACGCAACAATTCATACTTGGTGGAATAGAGATGTGCTCAATGATGATGGCGATGACCTTCTTTTGTATAATGGAACTTACGGCACTAAAAATTGCTGGTATGTTGATTATGTAGTGTACTCCAATGGTGGTCCGAACTCAGATATAGACCAACCGCCAATGGGAAGTAAAATACGCTTTGCTAGAGATGGCAGTGGATTTAATGGATATGCGCCTGCTCCGGGATATGATGAGAGTGTAGCTCTTGTGCCTAATGGTCAAGATAATCATAGTGCTTCGAGCTGGTATATAATGAGGCATATAGTTAAAGGCAGGTATGATAATTCTATAACACCCGGATTTAAGAATGCAAATATACTGAAAATAAGAACATACGATATTAGTCCTCTAAACCAAACCCAAGGTAGTGAAAAGGCAGTAATAAAATATACACTACAAGCAATAGGAGGTCCAGTAAAGGTATATACTACATACCTCCATGTAAATGGGACAATTAAAGATTATGAGCTTATAGGGGGGTTGTATGAAGACTACAATCAAGATGGGATTTGGGATACAGGGGACCAACAGCTTGGATATTATCAATCATTTAGTGGACACAACGTCTCTTTCAATACACCAAACACGCAAGTTACTCCTTTGTCTCCCAAAACACTATTTATAACTGTGAAATTATCAAGGAATGCTAGTATATTTCATAATTTCTCACTGGAGTTAGTAGACATGGATACAGGGACATGGGCAGATTACAAGTACACTAACGAAGTTTATTTTATAAATAAGGTGCAAACAAGGTATGTGAAGATATCGCCGATAGATCAAACTCCCCCGTATGTTACATATGTACATTTTAATGGAAGCATGCCTCTTGGGCCGGGCTGGCATAATGTTACCGTGTATTTCGATGAGCCAATGGATACACGCATTCAGCCAAATGTTACCTACGGTTTAGATGGGTATGAATATCCGATACTTGGCGATTGGCTCAACAGTACCGCATGGGCGGGTAGATTTAATATAACGAGGCTTGGACCACATGGAAATCTTACAGTCATGGTTAGAAACGCGAAAGATGTGTTCTGGAATGTGATGATTCCTTACGCACATCAGTTTAAGGTGGATACTATAAAGCCGTATATCGCTAATATAACATATAGTTCCTTGCCACCGTATCCCGCGGGAATGCCGGTAAATATAACGCTCACTTTTTCGGAGAATGTTACCAATGTGATGGCATTTATATTAAAGAATAATGTGGTTAAATATAATGTTAATGTCTATAGTGTAAACTCAACAGTGTATCATCTACATTTTACTACACAGGTATCATGGAAATCGGGACCATATACCCTGTATGTGTTTAATGCCACTGATTCTGCAGGTAACATCATGAACGATTTCAAGACCAATTTTACAGTAGATACTGCGCTACCTGCTATATCATTCATAGAGCACCCATCTAGCGTGGTTGAAGGTAACAATGCAACATTCTTGGTATATGCAACGGATAATACTGGAATAAAGAGGGTATGGGCAGTGTATACATACAATGGGGAGCAAGTGAAGGTAGAAGCTACGAAGGTTGGCGAGTATTGGACATTTCAGGTAGTTGGTGGGGCAGCGCTTCCGCCCTCAGTGACCGTTGATATTTATATACAAGATTCTGCAGGAAATGTGTTTAAAGATGAAGAGGCAATAACTGTAATTCCTTGGTGGCAGTCAGTATGGTGGCTATGGGTAATACTAGCGATAGTAATTGGATTTATATTGTATCTAGTATACGATTATGTAAGGCGCGTGAAGCTTAGAGAGCAGTTGGGCGAAGAGATGGTGCCAGAAAGCGTGATTATGAGAATGGCGCATGCAATGAAAAGATCCGGCAAAGAGAAAAAGCCAAAGAAGAAAAAGAAGAAAAAATCGAAACAAAGTGAAGAAGAGGAGGAAGAAGAGGAAGAGGTATATGCGCCGCCACCAGAGATACCTCCGGCACCGGTTCAGGCACCACGTAGCGAAGAAATACCAGAGATACCAGAGGTGCCTTACGAAGATGAATATTTAGATGAAGAGACAATAGAAAGAGAAGAATAATTAAAATCTAAATATCTCTTTATTTTCTTCGTATAT
>JALULR010000219.1 GCA_027056155.1 DHVE2 group archaeon | reverse complement strand
TTATCGCCTATAATCTCTATGTTTAATTTTTCTTATTTTTTATTCCTAGTTTTACATGTTTTTTGAGGAATTCAACTTAACCGAATAACTCTCCCCTCTTTGCGAAGTGCGATTCTTGCCATGGGAAAAACATTATTTGAGCCATTGCATTATCCCATAGATGCTCTGGGTACTTCAACAAATAATAGCTACGCTATGGCTTATGCTTCCCGTGTATCTGCCTAATCCGGGCGCGGTGTTATTTAAAGGCCGCACGCCTATTGCTTTTGGAAAGACATTCGTAGATGGACGTAGCATTCTGGGCAAGGGCAAGACATGGCGTGGGTTTTTTGGGGGCTCGTTGTTTGGTATAATTGTTGGTCTGCTAATGAATTTCATCGCTTTTTATGCGCCTCAAGAGTGGTTTCCGGTATTTTCCACAGATTGGACCACCGCCGCATTGATAGTGACTACCATGGCTTTCTCTGCCATGCTCGGTGATTCTACGGGTTCTTTTATAAAGCGGCGCTTGGGCATTGGAAGTGGTGGCCGTGCATTTTTGCTAGACCAGCTCATGTTTGTGATTATGGCATGGTTTTTCCTGTACCTGTTTTTTCCGTGGTGGTTTTTTGCGCATTTTTGGAAACTCGTACCCGTGCTCACTGTGTTTATTTTAACTCCCCTTATACACAGAGGTGTGAACATTCTCGCGTACAAGCTCGGCTACAAAGATGTGCCGTGGTAAGAGATAGATGCAAAGCAAATATCCAAATATATTTTTTTCAAACCACAAATCTTAAATGCTAGGATTAAAATACACATACAGGTGATTGAAAATGAAAAGATGGGCGTTAATCGTGATAATGATTTTGATGCTTGGCGGCTTTGCTTCTATGGCACATGGTGCAGGAGTTAGGGCAGGAGAGACCATTAGCACGGATAAGAGCGTGTATGTTTTGGGTGAGGATATGACAATAACCATACGGGGGGATAATCTCACATACTATTACCTCTACATAGATGGTAGTGAGGTTGGAGGCTATCGCACAAATGAAACTGGATATAGAGTTATATCCTATCCGGTGAGCTTTATTGGTGTTGGCGGGCATTATATACAACTTGAAAGATACGGAAACATACTAGCTAGCAAATATGTTATTATTCGGGAAGGGCTTTCACTCGAGGAAAGCGATTACACTCATTCATATACATATCTAAACGGTGAGACATTGTGGGCGCGGCTAAGCGGTGAAAATAATACATTGTATAAGGTGGATATATCAAATTCCACCGGTGCAAAAGTGTATCCAAAGAACGGTTCAATTAATGTTCGGACAAATAGCACAGGAATAGCTGTGTTTAGCATAAAGCTTGATATTGGTGATGGTGATTATAATCTTGACCTCTACAATGGCTCTAACTTGATACAGTCCAAGCAGTTTTCAGTGCGCAGCGTGCAGATTGTAGCAAGTCTTGACAAGGGATATGATGGCGTCTATCTTTTATCAGAGCGGATACATGCGTATGTATCCATATACTGGATGAAAACACATACTCTTCTTAGCAATGTGAATTACAAGTGGTGGATAGTAGATGCGTCTAATCAATCCGCCTCTTTTGGGCCCTATTCTGGGCATGGAAGTGAGTTTACTACCCAAGAACTGAGCTTCTATACTATGGGTAATAATCCGAATGTACATATTGAGCCTAACATGGCATACTATGTGAAGATTGTTTACGAAAATAGCAACGATACGGGCAAGCACTACGCAGAGCAGCGTATTTATTTTTACACCGGTTTGCTTTCAGCGGATATTCATGTTAATGCAATTGACCATACGCTCTCACCGGGCAAGCGCGTTGTTATAAACGTATATACCTATGCAGTGTCTTACATCAATAATAACGGATATAATGTATATACGTCGCCACTTAGCCATGTAAAACTTGATTATTTGAACATAACCATTACTAAGCACTGGCAGATACAATGGTATCATAATTACACTAACTATGGCTACACAGATGCTAGCGGTAATGCGTATTTGCTCTGGAATGTGCCACAGGTAGAGCAAGGCTCGATAGTTTCGATAAGAGGTGAGGTGAGTATCAACAATGAGCACCACACAGTATATATTCTCAATATGATTGTAACAGCAGATGTCCATGTATCCATAAGCACGGATAAGAGCTTCTACATTGCTGGTGAAACCATGGTTATAAAGATGCACCCATACTCACCGAAGGGCATATCAGTACAGGGATACGATGTGGAGATTTTCACATCTGGCAAGCTTTTCTATTACACATCTACGACTCATGATGAGGTAAGCTATAAGCTCCCGGATAACTATTCAGGAGTTTTAAGCGTAAGCGCTACAGCGTACTTCTCTGATGGGGAATCACAGGTCACATCGACCGAAGTGAATGTTTATTACGGCTATATCTACCTCAGTGCATCTCAAAAATACTATTTTAAGGCGGGTGATGAAATAATGATATACTCTGATTTCAAGAGCAATGTGATGCACCCCCGTGGTCTGTCGTATAAGATACTAGACGACCACGCTCGCATTGTTGAGCGCTTAAATGCCTCTCTAACAAGCTTCAAATTTACCATACCTAACGATGATTCTAACTCATACACCATAATGGCAGAGGCATTCGATGGAAGCTATTATGCATCAAACACGCTGACAATTAACAAGTTTGAGGGCTATGTAGTAAGCTCGCATATTGTTACAAAGCCATCTTACCAAAATATGATTTACGAACCGGGGCAGAACATAAAGATAGCATATAACATAGTGAAGTACGGTGATTTCACCTCGCATGTAATTGTGCTGCACTGGGCGATTATTGACACAGATTACCACTGGGAAAAAGAGCTAAGCGCAAGTGATATGAATGGTACAATAACTCTTACCCTGCCCAAAGATTTAAGGGGCGGGTACATAATACAACTGTGGGTAACAGATGGCTCAGATGCATTGAGTTTGTATAGCGCTCTGACAGTGACTATCGGTGCTGGGGCTTGGTCAATGCAGGATATTTTCGGCATGCCCATGCTTTCTTTCATAAACCTAATTTTGGTTATTGTGGCTATAGCCATAGGCATTGTGGCAATTTTGATGCATAGGCGTGGCAGCGGCAGCATGGGTGCTGTCGAGCCGGAGGAAAAGCCAGAAAAACCAGCAAAGCCCAAGAAGCAGTGGGGGAGCAAGAAGAAGAAAGGAGCGCCAAAACCTTACTCACCAGATGGCGAGGAAGAAATAGAACCCGAGCCAGAAGAGGATCTTGAATTTTCTGATGAATCGGATACCGTCGAGAAAGATTTTGGAGACGAAGAGCGGTTAGAGCTCTAAACACAAGGATTATATACCTTCTCTTTTTTTTGGTGCTGGGTGTGATTTGAATGGATACTGTGAAGGACATAATGAGCGCTGATGTAATAACCATTGTTGCACCAGCTACGAGGAGAGATGTGCTTAGGACTCTGGTTAAAAACAATATCACGGGCATGCCTGTGGTGGATAAAGAAGGCGTGCTTCTTGGCATGGTGTCCAGAAGGGACATATTTGAAAATCCAGATGAAGAGCAGCTTGCCATTTTGATGCGCACAGATGTGCCCACTGTGTATCAAGATGACACTATTGAATATGCTGCGGAAGTAATGCTTCGTTACAATAGACGACATCTCGTGGTTATTGATGAGCAAAAGCATGTGAAAGGCATAGTTACACCGCAAGATTTTCTCTCTGTAATAATACGCAGGAAGATAAGTGCACCAGTGGAGCAATTCATAACAAAGCCCGCTTTTCCAATGCACAAATGTACGCCGCTCCCAGTGGTATTCAAATCAATTACTCTAACTTCCCTTCCCGCTTACCCAGTGGTAAATGATGATGGCGATTTAATAGGCATAGTTACCGATAGAGACCTCTTCGATAAAGTTGAGATTGATAAGGAGGTAGCAATGTCCGAGCTCGGGCTCGGCGATGATGAAGATGAATGGAACTGGGAAGGTCTGCGCAATGTGATGAAACTGTTCTACATGGTGGAGAAAGTAGAGCTTCCCAAAATTCCCGTGGAAAAAGTGATGATTGAAAGCCCTATAACTGTGTTTTCAAAAACGCCAGTGTGGGACGCCGCGAGAATAATGAAGAAAAATAATTTTTCTCAGCTTCCTGTGCGGGACCTTCATGACCACCTCAAAGCAATGGTTTTTGATTCAGACTTAGTTGCTGCATTGGTGGGTGTGGAGGAATGAAAGAGCTACGCGCCAAGATAGTAGATATTGCAAAGCGCCGTGGCATTTACTGGGGTGCTTACGAGATATATAGTGGAGTATCTGGATTTTACGATTACGGGCCCGTAGGAGCGTTATTAAAGAAAAATATCCTAGATTACTGGCTTGAAGAGTTTGTGTACAAAGACGGGCTTCTCTTAATTGATTCACCCGCAATAGGGCCTGATTCGGTTTATAAGGCCTCAGGGCACGCGGATAAATTTACAGATTATATGGTACGCTGCAACTCTTGCGGTCACGCTTTCAGAGTTGATGAGCTCATTGCAGAATATACGGATAATCCCGATGCGCTCTCCCCCGAGGAAATAAACGAGATTATACAAAAACACGAGATTCGCTGTCCCGATTGCAATGGTGAATTTGGGCCTGTGGAAGAGTTTCATTTAATGTTCTCTACGAAAATCGGGCTCGATAAGCTTGGATTTCTCAGGCCTGAAACTGCTCAGGGCATATTTGTTAATTTTCCAACATTGTATAGGGTAAACAGAGAGAAGTTGCCCATGGGTGTGGCACAGATTGGCAGGGCGTATAGAAACGAGATTTCACCGAGGCAGGGCATGCTGAGGCAGAGAGAATTTAATATGGCTGAAATTGAGCTGTTTTTTGACCCTGAAACGGAGTTTAACAAAGAGCTGCTCGGAGACATTGTGCTACCGCTCAAGACCATGGACGGTGCAGAGCTCAAGCTCAGGGCCAAAGATGCGTACAATTCGGGCATTGCAAATGGGTACACACTTTATTACATGGGCAAGATACTCAGGTTTTTAGAGCGTGTGGGCATTGATATATCCCGGGTGCGATTTAGACAGCATCATCGGGAAGAGCTTGCTCACTATTCTCGAGATACATGGGACTGTGAGATTTTGCTCTCTTACGGCTGGGTAGAGGCTATAGGCATATCTTATCGCGGCGACTACGATTTATCGCGGCATATGAAGTATTCAGGCGTGGATATGCGTGCATTTAGGAAATTTGGCAAGGAGAAGATTGTGCAGATAAACAAGATAGTGCCTAGAATGGAGCTTTTGGGCCCGCGGTTTAAAGCCATGGCTATGAAGATAGCGAGGGCAATGGAAGATATGGAGCTCACGGAGGAAGTTTCAGGCACGCTGAGAGTAGAAATAGACGGGCGTATATATGAGGTGCCGGAGGAGGCTTACGAGGTAATATCAATTGAGAAAAAGGTTACAGGTGAGCGGTTTGTGCCGCATGTTATTGAGCCTTCTTTCGGCATAGATAGAATAGTGTATGCGATTTTGGAGCACTCTTTCTACGAGCGTGAAGATTCGGGATACAAAGTTTTAAGATTCGCTCCACAGATAGCTCCCGTGAAGGTGGGCGTGTTTCCACTTATGTCAAAAGATGGCCTTGATACCATTGCCATGGACATTCTCAAGATGCTAAGAATTAGCGGAATAAACGCGTACTATGATGACTCTGGCTCTATAGGGCGCAGATACGCACGGGCAGATGAGATAGGTGTCCCCTATTGCATAACAGTGGATTATCAGACCAAAGAGGATTCTACAGTAACAATTCGCCACAGAGATACTACTGAGCAGAAGAGGTTGTCGCGTGATAATTTGAGGGACTTATTGAGAAAATTAGTTTTGGAAGAGCTTAAATTTGAGGAATTGTAGATGAGCTGTGATAATTTTGCATCAGAGCTTAGCATACTACTAAATACTATTAATTGCCCAGAGGGCTCTGCTCTCTCTTTCTCCGGAGGCTTAGATAGCTCGATAATTGCGTACCTTGCGAACAGTAGAATAGTATCGTATTATACAGTTGGAATTAGCAACAGCGTCGATTTTAAAAATGCAGAGGAAACTGCAAAGCACCTCGGCGTAGATTTGGAGAGGATAATTATTGATGAAAATGTTGTATATGAGGGCATAAAAAAGCTCTTGCACATTGAGCCGGAGCTAACTGCCGTGGAAGTGGCTTTTGAGCTTCCGTTGCTCATTGTGGCAGAGCAGGCAGAAGAGGAGAATATTTGCACTGGACAGGGAGCAGATGAGCTTTTTGGTGGATATGCGAAATATCTTGCAAATCCAGAGTTAATGCAGCACGATGTTGAAGTGCTTTTAAGAGCTACTTTGCCGAGAGAGCGTAAAATTGCGAGTTTGTTTGGCAAGAATTTAGTTACGCCTTACCTAACCGAAGAGAGCATAGCGCTAGCGTCGAAAATTCCAGATAATTGCAAGAT
>JALULR010000218.1 GCA_027056155.1 DHVE2 group archaeon | reverse complement strand
TTGGTGCCATATCTGATAATATTACATTAACAGTGGGTACGAGCTCTTTTATTCTCTCAACAACATCTGGAGAGAATATATCTCCTCTGATAAATTCAACTCCTCTCACCTTAATTGGATTAATGTCAATAGCTATTACGCGTCCTTCATCGCCAACTAGTTTTCTTGCCACTTGGCTCCAGCCGCCGGGTGAAGCACCTAGGTCTAGCACCACAAACCCACATTTAATAACGTAAAAACGCTCGTTAATCTGCAATAATTTAAATGCTGCACGACTTGCATATCCTTTTTTTTTCGCTAGATAATAGTAATAATCGTTTTTTTTCAATGTTTATTCTCCTCTTCTTCCACGTGCTTTTTATAAGCTTCAACGTCCATGAGCTCATCTGCCTCTGCTGGATTTATAACTTCAATTTCAATAAGCCAGTTTTTGTACGGGTCTTCGTTTAGCAGCTCGGGCTGGTCTACCACGGCATCATTTGTAGCTATGACCTTGCCAGAGAGAGGCATGTACACATCACTAGAGCTCTTTACAGATTCAACTACACCAAATTCTTCACCTTTCTTAAACTCTGAACCAACCTCTGGAAGCTCTACATACACAATATCATTAAGCTGTTCTTGGGCATAATAGGATATGCCTACCTTCGCTTTATCACCTTCGATTTTTACCCACTCATGTGTTTTAGTATATTTTAAGTCTTCAGGATACATGTTAGCTCACCAGAGAGGTTAAAGAGTTGCACGATAAAAATTTTTGCTTAACCCTTGCTTTGTTGCATAACTAAAAGAGCCGCAAATTTAAATTTAATGAATAATAGCAAATGAAACCTGTTGAAAAGCGAGACTATGATAAGGAGCTCTCTAACCACATAAGCAGGCTTGCGAGAAGAGAGCTTATCGCCGAACATTCGCTTCATGGCAGAAAACACCGCTTCCACCCGCCAGCGTTTAGTGTAGCCAGCTCCCTTACTCCAGTTCTCTTTTCTCTTCTTTTTACTCTTCTTCTCGCTGGCGATGCGCGAGAAAGAGAAGAAGAATTACTTCTCAATTTGAAAAGCGGCCTGTGCCCGCTTCTACCTGCACATTCTCTCTCCATCTGTTATTACGTGCAACTTTACCCATTTCTTTATTCTTAACGCTTCACCAGCTTCTCATCGTACTTGCTCCAGCTGAAGATGTTTTAATGGCACTGTCACTATATTTCATGTTTTCCCTCCCCTTATACAACAGAGCAGAAAAGAGCCATATCTTTATATGCGGGTGAATAATTCTCCACCCATGCTTGATATAAAGCTTCTCCGAGAGAATCCAGAGCTGGTAAAGTCGCATTTGAGCAAGAGATTTAAAGACACTGCCATAGTTGATGAAATCTTAGAGTACGACCAAAAATGGCGCACGGCACTTAAAGAAATAGAGAATTTGAGGCATCAACGAAACAAAAAATCAGTGGAAATTGGAAGGAAGATAAAAAATGGAGAAGATGTAACAGAGCTTAAATCAGAGATGAAAAGCATAAACTCTGCAATAAAAG
>JALULR010000217.1 GCA_027056155.1 DHVE2 group archaeon | reverse complement strand
CTATATACCGTGTGTTCAAATGTGCCGTCTCCATTGTTGTCAATATTGATGGTCACAGCATTATTCTCCTTGTTCGCTAATTTGCTCCAATCTACTATGTACTGGTGTACTTCATTTTTTGAGATGGTTATATTATTTGCTATAACTTCAAGGGTAGCATCGCCTCTTAAAGATCCAAAATGCCGTATTTTTAGAGAATATTTTCCATTATCCGTAGAGATGACATTATACTTGTAGCCGGTGCCAAATAGTCGGTATGCATACGTTCCACCCTCTCTAATAATAACTGCTCCAGAAATTTCGGTATAGTGGTGATAATTTGAATCATAGCCCAATTTATGACCGTACGAGTCTTCAATTAATAGCGTTGCAATGCCTGTATCTATCCCTCCTTGATTATACAGCGTTATTTCTATGTACGATGATGGAGTTGAGGGTGCGCTACCCATATATATACTATATGTGCCATCGTCATTTATAACACCCCAAAGCAGCTTTCCACCACCTACGACTAGAGAATCTAAGCTTCCATGAGCCACGCTGTACGTCGTTAATTTCATCGTTATTAAATTGTAAATATATCCAACGCCATCGCATGTCCATGCAATGAAGTTCCCGTCAATGTCTATGCTTCCAAAATAAGTGTACTCTCCTACAAATTGGTCCCATATTTTAGCATTCGCACCATTATCCATGTTAAACACAGATATGTATATATTCTTTCCAAAATTATCTCTACCATATTCAATTACCCAGTCTCCAGACACATCAGAACCTACATCTGTAAACTGATTAATGCCATCAAAAGCTCTCTTCTCGCCTGTGTTTATCGTGTAAATGTAATTGCCATAAACTATGTATTTTGAAGATATTTTAGGCACAATATCAACTCTTCCAAGGTCATCGATAACTTTCATAGTTCCACCAATTTTCGCCATTATCTTTCCATTTGCCATGAAAACTACATTGTGCCCATATACATCTGGATAGTTAATGTTACCTGTACCTTGGTATACTACGCCCTCTGTGGACATTATTTCACTCATGTTGTTATTTTCATGCGCTTCCCATACTACTATATCGCCCACAGAAGGCCACAACTCCGTAGCATCAGTAGCTCCATAACTAGATACTGAGCCAGAGCTCCAACCTCTTACGTCTGTATCATTCGCGTTCCACTCAACCCATGCAGCTGTATCTCCGTATACAGAAAGATGATGTATTACATGCGAGGTAGTGTAAATTAGCTCACCTTGCAGCACACTTGCTTCGCGGCTCGTACTAGCACTTGCATTTTCTATGCTCCCTACCTGCGTAGCACTTTGCATAATCAAAAAAGCAAAAACCAGTATTACTCCTGCCAACAAAATATTTTCACGCATCATATTACCACTTTCCACAATAATCAATAGATGTCATAGCATAAAAAGATTTCTAAGTTTCGGTTAAGTTGAATTCCTCAAAAAACATGTAAAACTAGGAATAAAAAATAAGAAAAATTAAACATAGAGATTATAGGCGATAACTTTGAAGAGAATTAGTTTGGAAGCGA
>JALULR010000216.1 GCA_027056155.1 DHVE2 group archaeon | reverse complement strand
TAAATTTCTCCAATTTGCTGCACACCGGTGAGCTTTTTAACTAGCGTGCCTAAAACGGGTACATTCTCGGTTGTAAGTGCATACCGGCCGGCGCGATCAAACACATGCAGTGCTTTTCCATCTCTGAAAAATACAGCTAGCTCATCTTCTCGCACAACAACATTATCGTTCCAGCGTATATTATGCGGCAGCCGCCACATCACATTCTCACCCTTGTACTGGTCCACCCAGAAATAAGTATTGCGGGCATCTGCACCTTCTAAATTACTCGTTTTCTCTCTTCGCAAAATCATGTAAACACCTCCAGCATGTAATCTCTACGCTTTCTAAAACTCTCTTCAAAATCCCTAAGCCTCATTTCAAAATCTCGAAGCATGGGTGCGAGAGCATTTGCATTAGGCTCGCTGGCCATGCCCTTAGCAAAGTTAAGAAGCTCGTTTGCATTGCTTATCAAAGTATAATCAAACTCGTAAAGTCTGTTAAGCTCATTCTCTCCCACTCTATAATCACCTACAAGCCCCATGTAACCCTGCTCTGCATGGCGCACTTCACTCGCGATTTTATTCACGTAATTTACAATTTTCCCAATCTCTTCCATGTCATCTAAGAGCATCGCTTTTGTAATTTGTGCTCGCACTTCTTTTGCATAGCGCTCTACATCATCAAGTATCCTCGCAAGGTAATCTCTAAGCATGCTATCTGCAATTCTCAGGTCTTCGCGTTTTCGATATCCTCTAAACCCCGGTATAGCTAGCTCTATCTTCTTTAGAAAACTACGCTCCTCTTTTACTTTATCTCTCAAATCGGTCATTTTCTATCACCTCTACTTTTTGATAATCCGTACCACATCACAAGCGCTCCTACTATTATAACCAAGATAATCAGAGCGTATGCAATGTTAAACCCAGATAGCACCGCAAATAATAATATTCCCACCACAAGAAACGAAATACCACCGTAAAATCTCATGCTATCTCCGGAATTTAGAGCAATTAGCACCGCACCCACACCTCCAAACAGCACAAGCATAGCTAGGCCCCACATGCCAAGTAGAGCCAACGCAGCCGCTATGCCAATAAGCACAATCGCTACGCCCCACGCTATATAGAATACTCTATCTCCCGCGTCCATTATTACCTACCACCATAGCCTCTTAGCCCAAGCATATAACCTCTGTCGTAATATACAGGAAGATAAACAAATCCGTTAAACTTTGCCCTAAATCGATAATTTATACCCTGCAAAACTCCGGGTCTGTCTACCTCGTATGACAAAAACACAAACTCTGCTAGCTTTTCACCCTCGTCAATTTCTATCTCTAAAGGCAGCGGCGCACCGTCTCTGAAACTGCCAATCTCGTTTTTGTTGCGCGGAGGATTAGATGTAAGAAGCTTGCTCCAGCGCACAATCTCTTCGCTTGGCATTGAGCCGCCACCCGGTATATACGTGAGCCATCTTCCGCCCATGCCGCGCTCTTTGAAAAACCCGCGCACCTCCTCGCTGTAGATCTCTACCTCCGTTAAGTATGTCAAAAATGGCATATAGTATCTTTTGCTCTGCAACAATGTTTCAAAGTCTATGATTTTTGCATCTACTGCCGCTCCTGTGGGTGCGTACACAAATGTACCACAGTGCTCACATCTATACAGATAATCCTTTCTATTCGCCTTGAGCACAGAGCCGCAGTTTGGACACTTTAAAGGTACAAGCTTCACGGTCATGGTCTCACCTGCTTTCCCAGCACATATAGCGTGCCAAATTTCAGTTTTCCACCCATACGATATGGTTTAGGTAAATCACCTTCTACAATCTCCGAGCCGTATCTAAAGAAATAGTAAGCACCCGCAAATATGGCTAGACCTAGCAAGAACATGGTCACACCTAATCTATAATCGATTTCCATTCCTGCAGGGGTAAGTCCAGTAAGTATGCCGCTTACAGTAGCACCGGTGCCAATAGCTAGCGACTGCCATACCGGGTCGCCCGGCGCACGTCCCGATAGAACGCGTCCCGTTACACCGTCAATAGTGAGAAAATACATCTTGCCTTTGTAATCATAGCGAATTATCCATACTGGGTAATAGAGTAGCACAAAGCCCTTGGGTATGACAAATTCCCGGTGAAAAGTAACATTTTCGATGTTTGCCTCTTTCAAAATCCATTTTTGTATCTCTTGCTCTGCGTTGAGCTTTGCATCGTCCTTTGAGGTTGTTGCCTCATATTTTGGCATGTCGTCGGGAAGCGGTATTACCTCACCTTCCGTATTTCTTAGATGCGTGATTCCGATATCGCCCGCATCGCATGCAATTCTCGTCCATACATAATCTTTGCGCACTTGCTTCTCTTTATATACTTTTTCACGAACCGTGTTTCCATTTGCATCTGTATGCGTCTCGTAGTTGTAGCCACAGATTACTCCAAGCCCTATAGAATTGTATTTCCAGAATGGAAGATAAACAGAATACACCTCCACAAGTTTTGCAACCTTTTTTAAATCTCTAGCTTTGAGCCCTTTTTTAAACCACTTATGCACGGTTGCCATAGCTTGTTTTTCATTTACCCGCATACGATACGCTAGAACACTAACATCGTCATCTCCCTGCACTAGCGATACAGTATGGCAAAATGGACATATCGCAATTTTGTCGCCTTCTTTTATATCTACGCGCCCGCCGCAGCTTGGACAGTTTAAACCAAATGTAAGCTTCATAACTACACCTCAATATTTTTTTGCAATATAATATCCTCCACCTATTCCCACAATGAGCCCAAATAATGTGACAAGCCAGCCGGTAGGGTGCACCATCGTGCCAATGGCTGCGCCTATGGCTGTAAGTATGAAGGTAGTTCCCGCTATAGCCAAATATGGCACTGAAGAGCGGGGTGGGTAGTACGATGTGAAAACTTCACCAGATGACGCGTCCATAACTACATTGTACTCTTTACCCTGAAACTCGTAGCGTATTTCGTAAATTGGAAAAAACACAATCTCCTGCTCTTTCTCTTTGCCCGGCAGAGCTTGCATATATGTATCCATGCTAAGGTCCGCCTTCACTATCTCTGCATCTCCGGGGTTGAAAGACGCATCAAAAATTTTCATGTCTCCGGGTGGCACTTTAAGCTTGGTAAGCCCCGGCAGCAAGGTGGTCTTTGCAGGCTTGATTATTACCTGCTCTTTTCCATTAACAGTTCTCACAAATCGATAAACTGGGAAAAACATCGGCTTTATGCTCTTGATTTTCGAGTTTTCCAAGCCCTTCTCCATCTTAGGTCCTGCCGCCCAGCGTCGAAATGTCTGTATCGCTTGCTGCTTTGACAAAGAGAATGGAATAACATAGTAGAACATCACTCTACTCTTGTCTATGTAAATCATTGTGCCGCAGTAGTCACATTTTTTAAATCGCATTCCCGGCTCGTATTCAAAAGGTGCCCCACATTTTGGACAATTCATCGTTACCATGGCAAATCCCAGTTTTACCATGCGTGGGTTTTATTTAATATTTTTCCCAATATTCTCCAATCCACACGCATAGCGCAAATGGTGAACAAAAAACACAAAAATTTAAGCACCACAAACTAATAGCGGAGCATGGAAGGATACAAAGTATGCGGGCGAATGGCGGACAAGCTCACATCAAAGGGATACTGTATTCGAGATGGAAAATGATAAACTATGTACAGCAACTATGACTGATTTGCCTGACTCTCGTTCCAGCCCGCCTTATCCGCGTATTTCTTCAATATTGCGTAGTCCTGCCAGTGCGTTTCCTCCTAATCGGTCAGGCCGTCTCCATCCGAGTACGTGCAAAGAGGATATCTGCTTATGAACATATTTTCTGCCCCGAATTGTGGTTATACTGGTTCGAATATTATCTTCCCTTCCCTCTCCTTGAATGTGATGTTGAACCTGTCAAAGATGTCCATTCTCCCGATAAGCGTTGGAACTTTGTTGTCAAATGCCCATCCAATTCTCGCATTAAATTCATTATCCCCGATTTTTACTTTTGCGGTTACAATACAAACCGATACCCTACCTTCACCAACACCACCCAGCACTTTTACATTGGATTCATCGATGTTGAATCCGAGCATTCTCCCCAAGCCAAATGGAATCAGGGTAATATCCGCTCCTGAATCTATAAATCCCTCTACTTTAATCCATCTGTTGAGTTTGCTGGACCATAGCTGAATTCTTCCAACCGGCCTCTTTATCTTCCCCGCTATATTTGATGTCATTTCCTTGTACTTGTACACTATTTTCATAAGTCCCACCTCACAAAATCAATAGTTCATCGGTTGGGACAAAAGCCAATGAGATTTCTTTATCTCCTGCGATTTTTAGTGCATCCATATAAACATCCTCTGGATTCTCCCCGCTTGCCACCACTCTCCCGCCAACTATCGCAATCCACTTGCCCGCGTACTCGCTCAGGTCCGCGTTGATGTAGAACACATAATTTTTATCTTTTATTTCCTCTACTTCGCTCATATTTTATACATCACCTCCTTTTACTTAACTTTTTTCTCTCGGCGCTTATTTATTAATTTCACATCTGTGGTTTGCCGTACCGTAATATTTCGTATGACTCCTCGTTATTTCATCGCTCCTCGAGCCATCTCTCCAGCCAGTCCCAGTCGATTTGCCATTCTCTATTCACTCCTTTCCTGCCAAACCAATCCCCGGTCTCTTTTGCCACCTTCAAATACTCTTTCGCGTATTTTCTAATCTCAAACAGGTAACTTCGCACCGGCTCTGGTACTTCTTCCCCCGTATCTGCCTCGTATGTCCTTCTCAACCCCTCCTTCTTGAATACATCGTTCCAGTAAAATGGCTTTTTGAGATAGATTGAACTCGCCTGCGGCTTTCCGCTCGGTATCCACACTCGCCCCGCCTCCATGTTTCTGCGCCCTATCATATCCAAATACTTAGCCAATTTTTCTAATGCCTTATATTCCTCCTGCGTAACACAACCATATATAGTTGCATGAAATGAGTATTCATTGTAATGAGGGTTCAAAGAATATATCCAACTAAGCCCAAAACCAGTCATTATGCCTTTACATCCCTTCTTATACCTTGCCTTCTCATTCAAAGGTGGTAAAATATACGCTTTTATACCCCATGATTTTATTTCTATCCCGCTAGGTAGTATCCAATCTAACTTTGCAGGTGCTACCCAGCCATCTGAATATACAGGCCCCCATACTACAAACCACCCATTATCGTAGATTATCAATTCCTCCGGCAAATTCTCTCCTTTGTATCTAAGGAGTAGATAATAAGAAAGAACAGCCCCCACACCGAAAACCCACACCGCAATAAGCGCAATTACTGAATATATAAACGACTTGGGGAAAAGTACAGCCACCAGTATAAGCGAAATTGTAATTATAAACATCGGTGGTGAAAAAAGTAAATCAAAAGTCTCCGCCTTGGATATTGTGGGATGTTCAAAGTAAATGTGAACAACCTCTCTCGCCATATCTATTCACCTCCATTCATGTGCGTAATATCCCACATTAATTTGGCCAGTGCATATGCAAACGCTCCGTACATTATTACCATCTGTGTCTCTCTACTTATCGGCGTTACTGCCTCTGTAGTTTTATAAATCGGGTCCTCCTTTCCACGGAACACTTCCCACAAACCCACAGCAGCCATTGTTGCAAGAAAACCATCTGCGAGTACCCTGGCTGTCCCATTCCAGCGATACATCTCCGGAACCATGCCGACGAGAAATCCCAAAATTGCCAGTGCAAAGCCCCACCAGTACTTGGTCATGGTTTTTGCCATTATTGTATCTAATATTGCCTTCGCTGCGCTCTCCATCATCTCGGCCATGTCTTTCCCTACCCCTAGTATCTCTGCAATCATCGATATCGCCCCATCTACCGCTCCGCTCTTTAACTTTGATATTAGCTCTCCAAATCCACTTATAAAGCTCAACGCCGTCATTATTAACTTACTCTCTATTAGATTATCCATATACCTCTTTAATATTCCCTTCAATAGCCCCAGCATTCCTCCAGTATACACTGTAACCGCTGTCTCTGTTGTTACTGTCGCCATGTCTATTACCATCACCCCCTGCTCCACTGGCTCTATTATTCTTATTATCCTCACTATTTTTACTACCTCTATTATCAGCTTTTCCCTTAACGCTGTGCTCTTTAACTTAGACCCTAATGCTATCCTGTGCTTTCCCATACTTCCGCCGCCCATACTATCCTTTATTACTTCCCCTACACTCTTCGCCAGTCCCCCCACTATACCTCTTATTTTATATATTACCGATTCAAATGCCTTCTTTAAAAGCTCTGTGACCCACTCTACTAAGTAATTCACCGCATCCGCCACCGCATTCGCCGCTGCCTGTATTGCGCCCACTATCCCGTTCCATATGTCCTCTAAGAAATGCAGCGCTCCTGAAAATATGCCGTCAAAGTCTTTGTGCCACTCTATCCAGTTATTCTCTCTATCTTTTACCTTCACTCCTATGCTGTAGCCCATCATCTTTACATGGAATT
This sequence comes from DHVE2 group archaeon, assembly GCA_027056155.1. GTDB lineage: Archaea > Thermoplasmatota > Thermoplasmata > Thermoplasmatales > Aciduliprofundaceae > JAADDK01. Next base: position 71 of record JALULR010000216.1, on the reverse strand, counting down.
TGTCCCCCGAGAACGTGTGCTCTATCCAGTGCTCGCCCGCTCCTACGCTGGTGCTCCAGCTATGGCCGGAT
>JALULR010000215.1 GCA_027056155.1 DHVE2 group archaeon | reverse complement strand
GTTACTCATATTCACATTCTTGTAGTAATATATTGGTTTTCCGTTGACTGTATTGCTTGTGTCTATGTCTTGAGTTAAGTAAGTGTCTTTGTCACTGTATAAGAAAATCCCATCGTTTTTGAATATGTTGTTCCGCATCATAGTGTTGTAAGCGGCGTCTATGTACAGCCCAAAAAGGCTATCGGAAATTGTATTTCCCGTTATGTTTGTATTCCTTGCGTCAAACTCATAAATGGCATATTCTTTGGAATCGTAGATATTATTTCTCACCATTACATTATTTTGTGAGCTAGAGAAACGCATGCCCCAATCGTTCTCAAAAAATGAATTGTTTGATATGGTGTTGCTGTGGGAGTAAGAAAACCACAAGCCAACAGGGTTGCCGTAAACCGTGTTGTTATCGATTAAGTTGTAATTATTCGCAGAGTCAAAGTCGATACCATCGTCCTCGTTGTCATAAATGGTGTTGTTTTCTATTATGTTATCAGATGAGACCCGGAGAAAAATTCCCTTCGAGTTGTTGTATATGGTGTTATTTGCAATCGTTACATAACTAGAAAATCCCAGCTCTATGCCCACCGTACCGTAGGACAAGTTTAGATTTGAAATATCCAGCCACGAAACGTTACCCGCGAGCACTTCTCCAGCATTTTGAGGTACAGATTGATTATTCATATTTGCGTTTTTGTAGTAATACACTGGCTTTCCGTTGATTGTGTTACTCGTGTCTATATTTTGTGTTGTGAATACATCTAGTGAGTAGGCGTTTATTAATATTCCGGAGTTTTTAAATTTATTCCCGGTGAAGGTGTTCATGGGTGAATTGTATATGTAAATGCCGAGTTTCGAGTTATTGGAAATTGTATTGTTGGAAATTGTGTTATTGTTAGATGAGTATAGCGAGATACCATATCCCGAGTTGTCGTAAATTGTGTTGTTATCTATTGTTCCGTTTGTTACATTGTAAAGCATTAGTCCGGTTCCGTAAAAATATGGGTATGAACGATATGTGGTATTGAACAAGATGCAGTTTTCTACGATAAAGTAAGCTGTGGTGTTTCCTATATAAATTGCACTTCCACCGCCGTGAGCATCTATGTTCCAGCCTGAAATCACGTATGGGTCACTTTTTGTTCCGCTTCCTCCTATTACACCATGGTTGGAGTCAAAGTCAGAATTACCATTTATTCTTATCACTCCAGTATCATAAGCTTTTGGCGCACTCTCTTTGCTCACCGTGCCCCACGTGCCTTGGGTAAAAAATCCCAATAAAAGCAGGGCTAAAATCAAACCTACAAATATTTTTCTTTTCATGAGGGTATATACGAAATCATCAAATAAAAACTTATCTATAATCAAAATGGGAGAGAGAAATCACGCGCCGAACTTCTCGGCGCGGTTTGTGTGGTTCATGACGATGTTCATGAGGTCGGAAGCACGTATTCTAAGGGAGCCTCTTAGCACGGAAATCTCGTTGAACTCCTCTCCTTCTCTTCGTGCATCCGGTGCGTAAATCATTATCGGCACTGGGTCCCCGCTGTGGTCTCCGACTGTGCACGGGGTGCTGTGGTCCGCCGTTACGATTAAAACGACATCATCTGGCAAGTTTTCGTATAAATGTCCAATTGCTTTGTCTATTCTTTCTACCACTTCAACCTTTTTGCGAGGTTGCATATCGTGCCCCGCGATGTCCGTGGCTTTGATGTTCACTAGTATGAAATCGTAATTTTTTAAATTCTCTAAAACCGCGTCCATCTTTGCTATCATATCTGTGTCGTAGCCTCCGGTCGCTCCGGGAACTTCTATAGGCGTAATGCTTGCTAGCTTGCAAATTCCCCTGATTAGCGGGGTGCCCACAACGCACGCTCCCCTCAACCCGGTTTTCTTTTCGAATTTTTCCAAGTGTGGAACCATGCCGGCGCCTCTGGGCAGTATGATATTTGCGGGCTTTTTCCCTTCTTTTTCTCTCTTTTTATTCACCGGGTGCTCTTTCAGAATCTCATGCGCTCGTTTCACAAATTCGTTTAGTATCCTTGCTGTTTTTTCCGCTTCCGCCGAGAGCGGTTTTGCTTCATGTATTTTCAACCCCTTGTCGTGTGGGTCTACATCGCTTACCTCCGGGCTCAATCCGGAACCGCGGAGCACAAGAGCGGCGCGATGCTCTACTCCCGGTTTGACGAATACACGTATATCTTCAATCATCATACCATCTATATCTTTAAGCAATTCTTCAGTACCTTCCTTTATGCGCCCTGCTCTTCTATCAACCACGACTAAATTCTTGTCCACAGTGGCGAAATTGCAGCGAAACGCTATATCTCCCGGTTCCAAATCCATGTCCAACCCAGCAGCCTCAAAAGGCCCGCGGCCCGTGTAAACTTTGTAAGGGTCGTAGCCGAGAATATTGAGATGCGATGTATCGCTTCCCGCCCTTATCCCCGGTGCTATGGAGTCCATAAGCCCAACGATGCTCTTCTTTGCAATTCTATCAAGATTCGGTGTGCTCGCGTACTGCAACGGCGTTTTAAAATCTAATCGATGATTAGCTCGGTCGCCCACGCCGTCCAAGATTATCAGAACTGCCTTTCTCTTCTGCATGATGGGTTATCAAATGGGGAGTATAAAAGGGTTTGGCATTATTATTTGCTCTTTTTCTGGAAAATTAGTATGTACTCATGCTTGAATACATAAAACCCGCCCACTAATGCACGATATCGCCAGAGCTCTTTTTGCGCTCTCTTGGCACGAGTTTCTTCAAAGTTTTTAACTACTATGCTCTTTAATATGAAATTTCCGCGAGCCATCACTTCGTTCATTAAATAAAATCCCAGCGGAACCCATTCACTTTTCATGTATTTGTCACCTATAACAATGCCAAGGTATCTCCCGGGCTCTAGTACCGGTGCTACGTTATCCAATACTTGACCAAACATTCGTACAAATTCGTCCACGGTGGGAGCGTTTGATAAATCGCCCGGGCTGCTGGTAAATTTGATTATGTCGTGATACGGCGGGTGCATAATTATTAGCTGCACCTTCTCAATTTTTCGTTCTTCCAAAATTTTAGTGAAATCTAACTTTGTGCTATCTCCTACAATTACCTCGGTGCTTATTCCAAAATTATTTGGCTCTTTATCGATTAGCTCTTTTGCTTTCCTTGCAACATCTTCGTTGATTTCTACCCCGATCCCGTTTCTGCCGAGCCTGCGACACTCTATCAGCGTGGTTCCGCTTCCTAAAAACGGGTCAAGAACCCAGTCTCCTTTTTTGGTGTAGCGTAGCATTAGCTGATGTGGAATCTGCGGGATAAAGTTGCCCCAGTACCATGCAAGATGTGCACCACTGCTATCGCGTCTGTCAAATATCCACAAGCTATCGGTTATGACCTCATCGTACTCTTTCCATCTATTTAGATTTATGTCGTTAATCTTTCCTCGCTTCTCCACGGTAAGCGCTTTTTTTAGCCTATTTAAGTAGTATTTTGCCCTGCCAATTGTTAATGATTCTTCTATCTGTGTTAGCTCCTCGATTACGTATTTCATACTTAATTGGAGCACATCTCTAGATTCTTCTATGTCTTTGTCCCTATGCACAATAAGCTCGCTCTCACCTGCCAATATTTCTTCTTTTAATTTTTTTATATTAGTGCGCAGTTCTTGAATATTATCCATTTGCAGCGCAAAGTCAATAGCATCTAAAAATTTCGACTTCCTTAGCATTATCTTTTTTTGGCCCAAATCTTTGATAGCGGGCAAAGCTCCCTCGTCTTTGTGTGTTTTGCTATTTTTTCTCTTTTGCATGCTTAGATACGCATATCTTTGAGATATATATCTTTTGCTGGGGTGTGTAGCCTGAATAATTGCTTTATTGCGTTAATATTCTCCACCTTTTGACAGGGTCGTCAAATTTCACGCTCTTAGGGTCAAAGTGCTCAGGGTCAAACTCACCTCCAAGCCATTCTAGCAGATAGGCGTGGTAGGGATGATTAGGGTCAGAGATGGCTGCTAAAAGCTCTCTATAACCATATACGCCTCCGCAGTCTTCCGGGGGGCAGGCTCTTTTTCCACCTATGCACACAGGATACTGGGTGCTTTCATCTCTTGGCAGTATCTTCTCTAACTTTATTTTGTGCACCCACATGTCGCCAAAGTCATAGGTGTACTCTCCTTCCCTATTTGACATGGTAAACCATTTTGATATTCTCTCTTTTTTCTCGTTCAACATGTTATTATCAAACGTGTCAATTACCTCATCTGGTGTTGTCAAATAGTAAATCTTCCCTGTTTTTGGGTTGCGAATCTTAAATTCATGGAGATGGTAGTCTTCCCAGCCCATTGCATCTTGTATTGCTACATGCAGGTCCCAGAAATTGTAAGTCTCGGGAACCTGTATTCTGCGCCAGATGGGCGGTTTTATGCCCACAAGCTGAATTTTGAATTGGTACACGTTGCTGAATTTTTTCTTCATCTTTCTCACCTCCCACAGTTGCATGAGTTTATGATATAAATTATGTATCTGGAACGGTGCTGCGAAACTGCTTTTTGTCTTTTTTGCAAAGCATCTGTATCACATGCCTAGAGCTGAGTGCCGCGGAAGGTATTCCGCCGGGTGGCTGAACCCACATGCCGGTGAGCCAGAAATTATCCAGACCCGGCAGGGTTTTGGGTATGTTTCTAAACTTTTTCTCCTTGTCCGGCGTTATTATCCATGTCATAAATGTGCCTTTCCAGTTACCAGTGTAATGGTTGTAAGTTATGGGCGTGGCTACATCTGTGAATTGTATTGTGGCTCTGAACCCCGGGTGTAATTTTTCTATCTCTTCTATTACTTCGTCTGCAATTTTTTCTTTTGCTTCGGCGTATTTCTCCTTTTCTTCTGAGAGTTTTTCCCAGTATTTGTAATCATCGCTGGCAAAACCCACCGTAATGACCGATTTGCCCGGGGGCGCGAAGCTCGGGTCAAAAGAATAATCTTTCACTAAGAGCCAGTCTATTTTCCGCTCTTTGAAAAATTCACGCGAGGTCTTGAGCCATATGCCCGTAGCATTTTTTGCCAGATTCATCTGCTTGCCCACTCCGAAGGATACTTGGACCATTGAGGGAAAGAGCTTCACCTTCTCGAATAGTTCTCGATGCTTCGGGTGAATATGTTTTCCGTCAAGCAGGTCATATAGTGTGGTTCTCAAATCTGCGGCAGATATTATATAGTCACCTTTTATTTTCTCTCCGTTTTCGAGCACAATGCCCACCGCCTTACCTTCTGATTCGAGAATTTTTATCACCTTACTTCTGTAATGAATTTTTGCGCCTAGTTCTATGCATCTTTTCTCAATGGCTTTTGCGAATTCTAGCGAGCCGCCCTGCGGAAAACCACCATCGCCCGTGTGCATGGCGCCGAGAGTTACAAGCAAGCTGAGGAGCGAAAAATCACGCTCTCCGAGAATCAAAGAAACGAGCTCTCGCAGAGCAGGATTGCTAAACCGCTCTGCAAATTCGCCAATTGTTATCCTGCTTGAGAATTTCAGGTCTTTGAAGAATGGCCGCATAATTTTCATCATTTTAAAAAAATCGAAGATGCTGTAAAGCTCGTATGGCTTGTCGATGGGCATGGGGAAATTGGAAAATTTGCGAATTAAATTGCATAATAATTCGATGTTTTTCTCGTCTTCTGGAAACTTGCTTTTTAGCTCTTCCTCTAATTTATCTGCGTTGCGGTACCATGTTACCTCTTGTCCATGATTATCGGTGAATATGTAAAACGCATCGTGATAATACATTTTCCTATCTTGCACCGCGCCTAGCTCTTCCCAGAGCCGGTGAAAGCTGGTTCCGGGTTTTGAGCCCATGAGCCAGTGAATGCTGCCGTCTATTGTGTAGCCGTATCTTTTCCACGAGGTACAGAGCCCACCGGGCAGGTCATGCATCTCGTAAACTTCCGCATCGTATCCATTCATGCGTGCGTAGCACGCCGCTGAGAGCCCGGCTATGCCCGCACCGATTATTAGCACTTTTTTTGCCATTTTAGTTCCTCCAACTCGCCTTGCATTTTGATAAACGTAGGAGACATATTATTTTTTGGGCGCGGCGGGGGGCAGGGCGCATAGATGAAAATTAGGTGTTTTGGTTAATGCCTTAGAGGGTATGTTAACGTTTTGCGGGTATGCGAAGTGCGAGGCGAAGCTGAGCATTTGGGTGAGCGGAGCGAACCGCATAGCCGCATGTTAGCCGCCGTTGCCCATATGCTCATCTTAAATGAAGACTTTTCATTTCTTCCTCTGTTAGTTCCAAATTGCATACCGAACACACTCCCTTTATGATAAATTCCTCTTCTCCTTCTGTTTCTTCAGAGAATATTTTGAGAATTGTTAGTGTGTAATTTCCACAAGATGGACATTGCAAACCTTCTTTTAATATCTCCCTTTCTTCATAAATATCTCGTATGTTTGTTTGCTTTCTTACATCAATTTCGTCAGGATGCATTTCGTTATTATAATATCTTCTTTTTTCCCTTATCTTTCGCTCTAGTTCATCATTTTGCTTCTTAGTTAGTTTGCTCTCTAAGCTTTGTAATTTCTTAATTAATTTTTCATTAAAGATATTAATATATTTTTCAGAATCCGATACTGCATCAGTTAAT
>JALULR010000214.1 GCA_027056155.1 DHVE2 group archaeon | reverse complement strand
ATGATTTCCTCTATTTTTCTATTTTCTAGTTCGATTGTAAAAAGCTTTGTGTCATAAAATGGGTAAAAAATATCTATATTTGATATGCCACTTAGCGCGTAAGAGTTGATAACAGTAAATAGCTCATCTTTATTTATTATCATATCACTACCTCCACTAGACGCTGCACCGATAGTGGTCTAGCCATAAATGGAAGTGCTGAAAATTGCATATCTTGAAGATATAGATATACCACTGTTATGCCCCGTATGCCCAGCAAAGAGAGTATCATTAGCTTTCTCGCGCCTGTTATATCTACTATGTCTCCCTCTGCTATTAAGTTTCCTAGAATCTTTGCAAGGTCCTCCACGCTTGCGTCTGGAATACGAACTTTCTCCATTTTGAGCTTTTTGCCAAGAGCATTGTACATTATCTCGAGCATATTGCCTACATTTTTCATGCTCTCTTCATCAGAGTACAGTGCTACATACTCATCTGGCATTCTATCTTTAATGCGTATGTACGCATACACAGAATTAAATGATGCCCAAGGCTCCCTTGTAACGAAGAATATGTATCTCACACACAGTAATTGAATTTAGAATATATAATCTCATCGCCTAGCTCTTTATGAGATTAATACTCTTCCATCGCTTGGTCATAAACCCGCTTTAATGTACCATCATCAACATGCGTATATATTTGGGTTGTGGCCACGCTGCTGTGCCCGAGAAACTGCTGTATGTACCTTATATCTATACCTCTGCGAAGCATGGTAGTGGCTAGCGTGTGTCTAAGAACATGAGGCGTAACATTCTTTTTTATTCCCGCTTTCCTCGCATATTTTTTCACTATGCGAAACACCTGTACTCTGGTTATTTTCTCGCTTTTTTGTGATGAAAATAGGTATTCAAGAGAATCTTGCCGCGATAGAAGATAGTTTTCTATAGCCTCCGCTGCTTTGGCACTTATTATCACAATTCTATCTTTATCTCCTTTTCCCGAATGCACATATACCACGCGCTCAGACAAATCCACATCTTCAACATGGAGATTGCATAGCTCACTTACCCTGAGCCCCGAGTACGCTAGCAGAGAGAGTATAGCATAGTCTCGAGAATTATCCTTCGCACTATCAAGAAGCTTGCGCATCTCCTCCTCGGTGAGGTATTTTGGCATTTGCTTTGGTCTTCTGGGCGGCTTTATTGCTTTGACTATATCGTCTCTGTTGCGATACTTTAAATACGAGCCTATGGCCTTTAACGCAAGATACATTGTGTTTTTAGAATATTTCATCTTTGTGGACAAATAAATCTGGTATTTCTTTATATCTCCCACAGTAAGCTGATTGTATTTCTTTCCAGTGAATAATAACATCTGTCGTACAAAGTGAATGTACTCCCCTATGGTATTCTCGCTTTTTTTCTCACCCTCTAAATACGCCCTGAATTTTTCCAGTTCATGGTGCACATAAGTGGATTCTTTATCATGCATATGTCAGATATTGTTCTGACAATATTTAAGCTTTTCCCAGTGTTTTACCATGGTATTTATCTGCCAACTTTCTGACATTTTCCACCACTGACTTGCCAGCTAGAGCATCTACTATATAATCTGACAGCGCGAGTATATCTTCTTTGGAGTAGCCACGCCATGTAATCTCTGCGGTGCCTATGCGTCCAACGTTGTCCACAATAATGCTGTTTTTCTCCAAAATGCCGCTCATTTCCACAGGACTCATAGAATAATTGCGCATGAGCGCGTTAGTATCAACAAGCAGCTGATGGCTCTCCGTAAACTTAGGAGGATACTTTATTTCCAAACCTTTGGAGTGGAGTTCTTTTGCGAGAGTTTGCGAATTTTCTTTCACTCGCGTGCCGTATATTTTGGACACATGCTTGAATTCTTCGAGAGAGACCGCAAGCGCTGCCACCCTATTTGTATGGTAATTATCCTGCGTGCGCCATGTCATCATGCTCTCTATCTTCGCTCCTTCTTTTTCATCGTTGGTCATTATTATGCCACCTTGAGGGCCGGGATAGGATTTGTGCGTTGAGCCATAAACAACATGGCATCTCTCAATGCCTTCTTGAAATCCTGCGGGCAAAAGACCTAGGACATGGGAAGCATCATAGACAACCTTAGCATGTATATCTTCCGCCGCATCTAGTATCTCTTTCAAGTTGTACGGAAACAGTATATAGCTTGCACCGAGTATTACCAAACTCGGGCGATAGCTAAGAATCTGCTCAGTAGGGATATATCGCAAACCTTCAATTATCAATGGCTTGTACTTTAGCCCAAGCATATTTGGCATGTATGCCTGTGAGTAGCCATCGTAGCCACCATCTTCTGGAGAAATTGCCATTATTTTATCCCCGCGCTTTGCCAGAGCCACGAGCACGGACATTGCTGCAACGTGCCCTGATATGGGCTTGACATTTACATGCTCAAAACCGAAAACTTCTTTTGCAAGTGATTCTGCAAGCTCTGTGATTTGTTCTTGGTACCTAGCGCCTCCGTAAGCATTATGCACAAAAGAGCCATGGACCTCTGCGTCAAATACCATTGAGTAGCGAGATGCCATATCACTCGAAAGTGCAAAGCGCACTTCCTCACTTAAGTAATTTTCAGAAGCTTGAAGGTTTACTGTTCGCTCTCGGAGCTTGTTATGCTCTTTTACTAAATCAACCGCATTCATACATTCATCATGGGGCTATGAGTATATATGCTTAACATTATCATTTTCAAGTAAAGAGCTAAAAACTATGGAAAAATGTTTTATTTACAAACACATGCAAGCTCTATGCTCAAAGTAAACGAGATGTTCTCATCTATCCAAGGCGAAGGAATATACATGGGCATACCCATGTTCTTCATACGGCTTACAGGGTGCAACTTGCGTTGTAAATGGTGCGATACAAAGTACGCATTTACCGAAGGTAAGGATATGACCGTTGAAGCCGTGGCAAAAGAGGCAGACAAAAGCGGACTTTATTGGCTCACGCTAACCGGCGGTGAGCCCTTGCTCCAGGATGATGTATATCCTCTTATGTACAAGCTCATGGACCACCACAAGATACTCGTTGAGACTAATGGCTCTTTGTCCATAGAAGATGTGCCCACCGAGGAAAATGTTGCAATTTCGCTGGATATAAAAACACCCTCTTCCGGCATGCATAAAGCGATGAAATTCGAGAACTTGGAATATCTCGGCCCCGGGGATTTTGTGAAATTTGTGATTATGGACGATGAAGATTATCACTACTCTAAAAAAGTGCTCGAAGAATACAGTATTGATGTAGACGTGGTTTTTCAACCTGTCTGGGGCAAAGATATTAAATGGATCATTGGAAAGGTTATGGGGGATAAACTTAATGTACATGTATTGCCTCAACTCCACAAGATAATATGGGGTGAAAAAAGAGGTGTGTGATATGTACGCATATACTGATAAGGAAGGCGAAATTGCAGTAAAAGCTGCAAGACAGGTAGTAGAAGAATACATTAAAGCGAAGAATGTGCCCGCGCTCACATTTCCCGAAAAGTTCAACGCTAAATCGGGAGTGTTTACTACTATTTCAAGGCACCCTGCTCATGAGCTCAGAGGGTGCATTGGCTATCCTGAGCCTATTTTTCCGCTCAGCGAAGCGCTGGTGCGCTCGGCCATTGCGGCAGCGTTTGATGACCCCCGCTTTCCGCCACTGCAAAAAGAGGAGCTTAAAGATGTGGTATTTGAAGTCTCGCTGCTTACACCTCCCGAAGAGATAAAAGTAAATAAGAGAAAAGAGCTATTAAGCGCGGTGGAAATAGGAAGAGACGGGCTTATTGTAGAGCGTGGGCTCTATCGCGGGCTTTTATTACCGCAGGTGCCCGTTGAATGGGGCTGGAAACCAAAGCAGTTTTTAGAGCAAACGTGCTTGAAAGCTGGTCTTCCGCAAAATTGCTGGAAAGATTCAAGTGTGCAATTTTACAAATTCACCGCTGAGATATTTGAGGAAGATGAGCCATACGGCAACATAAGGAGGAAAAAACTTTGAGGTATGAAGGCAGGTTCTACATCAACGGCGAGCTCATTGACGCATGCGTGGAAGTAGAGTATGGCAAAATCAAGAGAATAAAAAAGGCCATGGATAGCTGCAAATCGATTAGTGGGGTGATTCTTCCAAGCGCGGTGGACTTGCATGTGCACTTTAGAGAGCCGGGTTTTACGCACAAGGAGGATTTTTATACAGGCTCGCTAAGCGCCGCATTTGGTGGTGTGAGCTTTGTTGCAGACATGCCAAACACCAAGCCGCCGGTGGATAGCCCGGAATCTTTTGAAGATAAGCTCGCGCTGGTGCGCCGCCACGCAAATGTGGACTTTACACTTTATAGCATGCTCACCTCCACCGCGCACGAATTTAAAAAAAACAGAATGTTTAAATGGTACATGTACGAAGAGCCTGCGGTGCATATCCCCTCTGGATTTGTAACTGTGCACGCTGAGCTAGAAGAGTGCATTAAAACTGCAGATTCTCTGCATAACTATGATTTTGCCAGGCCTGAAAGCTGTGAAGCTCGAGCCATACGGCGCTTGGGCGCGCTGAATTCCAAGTTCCATATTGCACACATCTCTTCGATAGACTCTGTTGATTTATGCAAGATATTCGGATTTACCTGCGAAATCACTCCGCACCATCTCTTTTTGCATCGCGACATGGAGCTTGGCACATACGGAAAAGTAAATCCGCCATTGCGGGCAAAATGGGTATCTAAAAAGCTCTGGGAAGCGCTGCTTAGCGGAAGAATAGACATAGTTGCCACGGACCATGCACCGCATAATATAGAGGAAAAAGAGCAGGATTTTGAATCGGCACCGCCGGGCATTCCTGAGGTGGAAACATACGTGCCTATGTTTTTGTATCTTGTTAAAAAAGGTGAAATTTCTCTACAGCGAGCAATGCAAGTGCTCGCCGAGCGGCCAGCCGAGCTTTTAAACTTGAAAAAAGGCAAGATTAGCGATGGCTACGACGCGGATTTTATCGTGTTGGATTTCTCAGAGGTTCGAAAGATAAAGGCAAGCAAGCTACATTACAAATGTGAATGGACGCCTTACGAGAATATGAGCGCAATATTTCCTAGCTCTGTGTTTTTAAGAGGAGAAAAGATAATTGACGACGGCGAGCAAGTGGGCGAGGGCTTGGGCAAGTTTATCGCCTTGCCTGCCTAATTAGAATTTTCACAAGGTTTCTAAACGCTGTATATATGTTATCCCCAGTCTTTGCGCTAGTGATGAGATACGAGTTAGCAAATAGCTCTGCGGCCCATGTTGCTATGTCGTCCTCTTTCAGTTTCCACTCTAAATCGCTCTTGTTTGCAAGCAAAATCCTAGGAAGCTCTTTTTCCGAGCCTTCAATGGCAAGGGATACCCAGTCTGGAAGAGATTCAAAAGTATCTGGGCGAGTAATATCCCCCACAACAAATAACCCATCTGCACCGTAGAAATATGCAGTTTTCAATATGTTTCTAAACCCAGCGTTGCCCATAACGTCCCATAGTGTTAGATGCACTGTATTTCCTCGATATGTCATGTTTTTCTTGTAAATATTGGTGCCAATGGTCATCTCGTACTTTTCAGAGAATGTATTAAACACGTATCTCTTAATTATTGAGCTTTTACCCACCAAAGGATCGCCAACTATGCATATTTTAAACGTATAAGTAGCCATGCTCATCTACCAAGCTTACAATGCACTAACGAGTAGATAAATTTTTCTTTTATTCTCTCGGAGTTCGGAGATTGAGATAAACAAATGCCACAGTTCTTAACATTTTTAAATGTGAATCATATACCCAAGTATGGAGCTTAGCAATCTCGAGAAGAAAGTGCTTCTCGCAATTGAGGATATTTCGAATGAGAACGTAGATGTAGATATGATAGTTGCAAAAGGCTTTTCTCTCGTGGAAGTAATGAACGCAATCTCTTGGTTAAAAGTAAAGGGCGTAATCAAAGTCACAGAGCGCCTTGAGGTTGAGTACTGCCTAGGTCGCGATGAAAAGCTACCCGAGCGCTTGATTTTTGATGTGTTAAAATCAAAGGGCGAGATAGAGTTAGGCGAGCTTTCAAAGATGTTTTCTCGAGATATAGTAGGCGTGGGTGTGGGGCACCTGAAAAAATACGGCATAGAAATCAAAAATGGAAAACTGCTGTACAAAGATGTTGAGCATGAGATAAAAAAGCGTGAGAATGTGCTAAATTTACTTCGAGCTGGGTGTGTTAAAGAGAGTGAGCTCGACGCTGATATTTTAAAAGATTTGAGCAGGCGCCGCGGGCTAATAAAGAAAAAAGAAAAAATAAAAAGATACGTGACATTGACCTCAATTGGTAAAGAGCTTGTATCTACGGGGCTCGAGATTAAGGAAGAGATAACGCAGCTCACGCCAGAGCTAATACAAAGCGGAAAGTGGAGAGATTATGAGCTTAAAAGATACGACATTAGCTTATTTGCCCCCAAGATTTATGGTGGCAAAGAGCACCCGCTCACGAGGATAATTGAGCGAATACGCAGCATATTTGTAGAGATGGGTTTTAAAGAAGTAGAAACGGACTATGTTATGAATGCGTTTTGGGATATGGACACTCTTTTTATACCGCAAGACCACCCTGCTAGAGAGATGCAAGACACCTTTTATCTAAAAAAACCAAGTAGCATAGAAATAAAGGATAGAGA
>JALULR010000213.1 GCA_027056155.1 DHVE2 group archaeon | reverse complement strand
GATTAAATCAGACATATGAGAAAGTAAGGGATGATTTTTCCTCTTTTGAAGAATTTGCAGAGTGGTACAAAAAAGTGCGTCCACACGAATCACTCGGATGGAAATATAATGATCTTGAGACTCCTGAAGAAGCATTTTGGAGAAAGTTGCCCGTTGAGTCTAAACTTGGAATTGCCGTAAGATTATTTGGATGGTGAGAAATATGAAAAGCAAATCTCTAATACTGGGAAATAATTTCAGGACTAAACACCGCAGAGCCCTTGAAAAGATACATATAAATTAAAGACTTTGAAAATTCACGATACATGGTCATTTTAAACCTGCGTGATTCTCTAATCTTCTTAAATTCAAATCCGTAATCTACATCCATGAGTATTAGCGGCTCTGGCGGTGCAATAGCAAAGTTTCTGGGCTCGCTGAATATCTCCTTCCCAAAACATGTGCCCGAAGCATAAGCGGTTATCGCACCAACAATACGACGTATAAGATTCCAAAGGTAGTACTGCGCGAAAAAATCGATAATGAAGTAATCACTCTTTTTGGTAACTTCAATAGCATCAATTGTTAGGGTAGTATTCGAACGCACCTTTGTGAAATTTTTAAAATCATGCTCACCCACAAATAGTGTTGCTGCTTCTCTTAGTATATCAATATCATATCCCATATCAGGAAGATGATAACGATACCAACGCATTTTTGCATGCCTCGGATTTATGTCTCGCTCAGAATACGAATGAAAGTAAATATGCTTTAATTTTGAATTAAGAATACCTATAACTTTATTCGGCGCCTCTTCGCTATCCACAAGTATCACATTGCCCAGTGCACTTACTCCCCTATCAGTGCGTGATGCGCTCTTAATTGTAGTGGCTATATTACTACTTTTAAGCACATCTATAATCTTACCTTCAACCGTAGGCACAGAAGGCTGCCTTTGAAATCCATAATACTTTGTACCATCGTAGGCAAATTTTAAGAGCAACACTATGCCTCCAAATTTACCACAGTAAGTGTCTTTGTTGCCCTCACACCATGAATCTTTCTAAGCTTCAGCACCACACGAGGCACGTCACTTGGCGATTCGGTCACTAATTTCACAAGTATATCGTACTCTCCGTTAACCCCATATACATACTCCACATTTGATAACTTGGTAATTTCGTTGTACACCGCCTTTATTGCCTCCTTTTCACATTTAACAAGTACAAATCCAATACCCTTCATAGTTAGCCATCAGTTTACAAACTATATAAACTTAACGACATAAATAGGCGCTTCAAATTACACCTCATAATGAAAATATAAATATTGTTATTTTCTGAATAATACTTTTAATACAAACTTATTTATAACTTAGAATTGCAAAAAACTTATATCCAAATAAAGAGATTAGGAAATAGGAGGCAAGATTATGAATAAAAAACAAAGCGTTCTGGTTTGGAGTATGATTGTGTTTTTGATAGTAGCTATTTCCATGTCTGCGAGCGCTACATCGGAAAAAGTGAATAGTAAAAATGTAAGAGCGTATGTTACCCACCAAATAATAGAAATAAACAGCAATTCTGAGCTGCAAAACATGGCAATAAGCGAACATTGGAACGGAAACGGCACAGAAAACAACCCATATATAATAGAAAATTATGAAATCGATTCCCATGGTGGAGGGAGGGGAATATACCTTGGAAACACTACTTTGTATGTGAATATAATAAATGTAAATGTCTTCAATGCTACATCTAACTCAGGAATTTACTATCATGGAGGTGGTGTGCAGCTATATAACACGCAGAATGTATACGTCCATAATAGCAACTTAACCAACAATAATTATGGCATGTATATTCAAGGAGGAAGCCAAAATGGAATAATGTTCAGCATAATAGATGATAACGCATATTATGGAATATACGCTTACAATACACATAACATATATATACGGGGAAACAACGTATCATATAACAAAGGGGGCATATCAATGTACAGCTCATTCACATGCGGAATATACCACAACGACATATATCAAAACGGCATAAACAAAGGAATTTCCCTAGTTGGTGCAAACAAACACCACACAATGCAGGACAACAAAATAATGTTCACTCATGACTACGGTATATACATCAGCGGAATAAACACAGGCGATATAGAGGATAACGAAATATCAGACAATGAGATATTCAATAACACCGATGGAATATGGATTTCTACGGCAAATAATACAAACATAAATAATAATAACATACACAACAACTCACAAAATGGAATATATACATACTCCACGGTTACAAACACAAGCATAGAGCACAATACATTTGCAGGTAATGCAGAAGATGGTCTCTATATATCCTTACTCTACAAAAGAGGTTAAATACACCACAGTAAATTACAACAACTTTTCATACAATAAAGAAGGGATATATATTGTGCGGAACACAAAATATGCGAATATATACAACAACTCGTTCTACAACAACACTGGCTACGGAATTTCCATTGGCTCATCTGGGCAGTACAACAAGATATATAACAACACATTCATCCTCAACAACGGAGCAACTAACACCTACAATTCAAATCATGTGCAAGCTGCTGACTCTGGAACAAATAATTACTGGAACACATCTGGTTCGCCGCATGGATACGGTAACTACTGGGCTGACTGGGCTAACAACAACAATACGAATGATCAGAATCCTCCATATGGTATTATAGACTGGCATTACAAAATAGATGGCTCTGCAGATGCCGAGGATTACTATCCACTCACTCATTCAACAACCGTGCCGGAATTATCTCCTGGGTCGATTATGATAGTAGTTATTATTATGAGCGCAATGTTAATGGTGAGAAAAAAATTATAATTCTTACTTTTTATATTATTTACTTAAAATCGTTACTTTTACTTGTTCACCATATTCATTAGTACGTACAAAGTCCCAATATTCAAAATCATAAGCTCTCGCTACAACCGCAATATCTTCACGCTCCAAATTACCACTAAACAAAGTATATCTTTTACTGCCCTTATGCCACGGTGAGTCTATTGCATCTTCTATTGCAAGACGTATTCTATCACGGCCGACTCCAAATCCAATTCCCACCCCTAGCTCGCCTCGTAAACCAAACTGCAAAGCGTGATTCACCATGTGCTCAAAATCATGTATAAGATGTCGCATCACAACCCCGTGTATCTTCATAGATTCTGCCATAGATAAATTAGGATAATATTTGACAATAGGGTCATTAGGTAAATAAATCACCGCGCGATATGTTGTATTTATAACGTGCTTCGCTTCATTACAACGCTGTCCGCGCTCAGGAGACTCGAAGCTAAATGGCTCTGCAAATATGCCATATAATTCATGCTTTTTTCCTAACACAGCACCTATTAGCTTTGCAATGCTTGTCCCGATAACGCCACCTAATCCAGCTAGAACCACAATGCGCTCAGCAGCGATATTTTCAAGCCATGGATAGAGTTCAAACGCCATAGCTCCGTGGATGCTATCAACCATCATCGCTTTATCACGACTAACTCTAATATCTCCCGAAACATCATTTATGCCAATACAATGAATATTTGAATTACACTCAATCTCGCTTAAAAACTTTATGCCCGCACCACCACAGCCAAGTACAGCTAGATTCACCACAAGCGATTATACAATTGGACTAATTAAAGGTTTTCAGAAAATAAAAAATAAAATAGAGTTAATGCTATTTCCAGATAAACTTAGTGGGTATCTCTTGTGCATAACTCTCTCCATATACAAACACATCATCTAAGTATATTCCATGTGGGTCACTTGCATGATTAGGGTCCCAAGTATTCGGCGAGGTGGCATTAGTAACTACCCTAAATCTAAGCAAGATTGATTGCCCAGCCCAGCCGCTTAAATCGCAGTTTATTCTAAGCAATGTGCTCGATGAAACCCAAGCATAACTACTAGTTGTACCTGTATCAGATTTTCCAGCATAGCTACCATGACCACTAGAGCCCCATCCAATGCGCACACCGTAAGTTATAGTGCTCCAAGACACACCATTATCATTGCTAACATCTACTCTAAATGTAGCTGGTGGAAGCCCTGCAGATGGGTCTAAATTAAACCTTGTCCAAAACTCAAGTGTAGCACTTCTTGCAGAGCTAAGGTCTATCTGCTTGGTAATAAGCGAAGAATCTATGCCTTCTGGCAAGTTGCCATGATTAGTTGTATCGTTGAAAACCCATGCATGAGTTCCAGAATGCGCACCTAGAGAGTCATGCTCCTTTGTGAGATTTGCTAAGCGCCATAGGTCGTATATATCATCACCAATAACACTCACTTTCACATCATCTATGTACCAGCCCATCTCTGGGTGCCAGCCATGATTTTTAGACATACCGCCATACTGTGCCATTACAAACACAATTCTTATCTCTTTAAATCCTGTGATATACTGCGATAAATCCGCCGTAATATGGCGCCATGTGAATGTACCTCCTCCACTGCGACCGTTAAAGCACCAGTAGGGTAAGGCTCCGGTTCTATCTTTCCACATACTTGAATCATCTTGCACTCCACTAAACATTAGGTTTCCAGTATATGGCTGCATGGGGTGGATATACACTATGTGCTGAGAATCCCATTTCCAATTAACTCCATCTGTGGAGCCCCATACATACATAAATCCACCATTTGTACCCTCTGTAAGCCAGTACCTTGTCCAGAAAGATAGTATGGCCCCCTGTGCTTTTCTTAGATATAACGGAAAGTACTTTATCGGTGCGTTTGAACTAACTTTGGAGATGTCGTGTATCTCATAGTAATTATAATGGTATTTCAGCTCGTTCGTATGCGCTATACCATCCCCATTGCTATCTGCCCATGTATCACCATGGGGCTTATAATACGCCAACTTCGAACCTATGAAAAACGCATGTGCGTAGCCACCATGCGCAATATACGGCACCACACGTATAGTATTATCTCTTAGAAATGTTACACGCACCCATTCATCACCGTTTGCATCTATATGGCTAGTAGTTCCCCACAAGTCCTCCCACGCAATAAGATAATCAGCCACCGCATTAGATACTGCAGGCAAATGGAATATTCTCCATGCATCCTTATCTTCAAAATTATCCTTTATTCTTAACCAGACACTCTTACTTGGATTGTGATTTATTATATATGTAACCGGTGCTTGCCGCAGATAATTTCTAACATCACTATTGTTATTCATAAGTACAAAGTTTCCATGATAACGTACAGTACCTGAGGAGTCATACAACCAGTAATAATTATGTTTATAATCTATCACTACGACATGATCCGGAGTATCAGTTGGATAATTTCCAGATGCATAGTTCCAAAACGAGAGAAATGGCGTGCCCACCCGCACAGGAGGCGTTACTAACATACGATAACGCTCGTATTTTATAGAATATGTGCTAGCCCGCGCATCTTGCATATTGGCCAAATTCTGCGCAGGATTACCATTATGAGAATACGGGTCTATCGGCCTATGAGCCCTTATGCCGCCAGCATGCATGAAGGAAACTATCATGTTCGCAATGTTATCTGCCACTTGGTCAGGATTACCGTCTGAGTAATTGCCGCCGGTATAATCTGCCATCGCTTTGTATGCATTTCTATCATAGGGATTATCCTCTCCACTACTGTGCACGGCCATCAAACCTATATGGATATTCTGCCGCATTAATTGCCAACCTACATTATTACTCGCTCCAGTATCATTGGTAATCCATCTCCAGTCTGAATGATAGTCCTCATGTGTATCATAACCATCTCCATAATACGGGTCATGAGGCGGTGCATCACCTATTAATATTACTATTTTAACCGCTCCAGATCTCCAGTTGCCGATAGAATGTCCAGTACCTCCATGATAATGATCTGCAGTATCTACTTGCCTATATACTACACCACCCATTAACGCGGAGAGATATGCCTCTGGTAGGTCAGCACCACCACCTGCAGACATCTGATTTACTCCATTTTTTAGCTGATTTACATCATATGTAAATGGAACACGTACCTTATATGCCCAGTCACTACTCCACCCATAGGGATAATCAGGATAATCCCTCATATCTATGAGTGCCCACCGAACATCTTTGCTAACGCTCTCCACTTTTGGCACAATCTTTGTCATCAGATTATTTTTTGTGTTATCTATCGCACTTTGCATGCTTCCAGTAGTATCAAATACTATCACTATATCTGCACTTCCTCCTCCCCCACTGGGCACTTCTGGAAGCCAGTACGCTGCTGGTTTAGAATGCGCCGCACCATGTGTATATTGCAAAACTTTAGAGCTATTTGTGAGGTATATGCCATTTCCCTCAATAGCACGGCCACGCGTGTAGTGATAACTGCTATCTATTAGGGCACTATTTGCCCAGTCCCAGTCGCCAGCGACGTTGGTGCTGACATCCTTTCTCGCGAGGAAATCAAGCGGAGTCTCGCCGTTGATGTTCACCAGCGTTGCATCGTGCTCCCAGTTCTCCGCGCCGTGCTCCATGTTGTCCCAGAAATACCACACTGTCACGGTCTTTATCGCTTCGTTGTTAAATCCTAGCACCTCTCCTAGCCCCGCCGCACTTATCTCTTTTACCTCGTTCTGCGGGTCTACTACTACCCTCACATGCCTCGCCTTCGACGCAAACATCGGCGTCCATACTATCT
>JALULR010000212.1 GCA_027056155.1 DHVE2 group archaeon | reverse complement strand
GAATCAATATATCTAGGATATTTGGGTGTATAATATATGCGATTATAGCGAGTACAAGATATATAATTAATGATACAATGGGGCTTGGTGCGCTAAATATATGTCTTCGTAGCGAGACTATGTATTTTTCGTTGGAGGCCATCGCGCCGAGGATTGCTAACCTCGTATATCTATTTTTTCGCAATATAATGCAAGGTGTACGCCAAACCCAGTCCGAGATTTAGGTAAAATGTTAATGCTCGCCAAAGAAGCACAGTTATGCCTGCAATGTCGGGTGGCAGTTTTTGGGAAAATAGTATGTATGCGGTGAATTCTGCTAGCCCTGTGCCGCCGGGGGACACTGGAATTACTGTTATGACAATTATAATGAGCTGGGCAGCGAACATGAATAGCCAATATGGCGGATATCCGAGCCCTATTAAAATAAGCGGCACTATGGTAAAATCAACAAACCACATTGCGATAGTGGCAATAAATGTCAATGCAAGATACTTTTTCTTAAGCGCAAATAGCGCTTTAGTGCTATCTGCAAAGTTTACGAACTCTAATTCTAGCTTTTCCATTGCCTTTTCTCGCTTAGTTGAATCATGGATAAAAAATTTCATGTATTTTTCAAGTTTCCAGAGCTTCTTTTTAATTTTATCTGCCCGCAGCACGAAATACAGAAGAAGCACACCGCCAGCAGCTAGTATTATACCTGCAGATAGCAGATATATTTTCACCGCTCCTATATCTATGGACATCCCGAGAATGAGGAGTAGCAAGGGAATGGTAGTCCCCATGAATATAAAATCAATAATACGCTCTCCAATCGTTATGGCGGTAGCATCACCCCCGCTCATTTTTCCCTCCGAGAGCATGTAAATCCTAGCGGGCTCACCGCCCATGCCAGAGGGAGTTATTGCCGCTACAAATAGATTTACCATCACAATTTTGATGCATCTGTATAATCCAACTTCCTCACCCACGGATAGTGCCATAATTTTTATGCGCAAAGCCCAGAACAGGATATTAAGCATGTGAGCGGCGAATGCAATAATAATTATATATAGCGGAATCTCAGCTAGCTTTGAGAGCCCCTCAGGTTTAACCGTAAAATAATAGATTAAGGCCATGGTTATGCCGCTTACAGCAATTGCTATTGTGAGCCAGAGCTTCCATCGCTTCATTATGTTAAAGCTCAGCCAATCACCTCCATAAACGCTTCAACGCTCTTTTCTGGTTGATATCCGCCCTTAAACCCTCGCAATTCCTTTGCAGACTCCACGAGCTGGGGGATATCTAATGCTTCTTGTGGCATATATGCGCTTAGCCCCTTAGCGTGTAGATATTTTGCAAGGTATCTCTGCTCTGGCTGGCCAGGGGTGGGCACGAAGCCAGCTTTG
The DNA here is from genome assembly GCA_027056155.1 of DHVE2 group archaeon. Lineage (GTDB taxonomy): Archaea > Thermoplasmatota > Thermoplasmata > Thermoplasmatales > Aciduliprofundaceae > JAADDK01. Next base: position 5,454 of record JALULR010000212.1, on the reverse strand, counting down.
CCGCCAATCACATACATATCCATTATAGTAGAGTACCCTGAGCGAGAAATTATGATTTTTGAGCGGTTCATTATCTTCTCTCGCTCCTCCGATGAGAGATAGTAGTATAGCTCTGCGCTGCTTTCCACATGCGCATCACCTTCAGGTCTGCCTAATGTTATAACTATTTTTCCATCTAAATTATCAACTTGTGCAATTGCCTTTTTTTCAAATAGGGTGCGCTGTGGCTCTGGGCCAGAGATAGAGATTAGCACATCGATATCCCGCTCTAAATGAAGATTTCTAAATGAAGAAAGCGGACCAATATACTCAATCTTTTCACTAGGTATAAATTTTAGATTTTTTGCCATCTCACCCGATAGCTCACCGTTTGGCAAGTCTGGCACTATAATCTTTGTGAAGAACTTGGTCATGTATGAGTTGTAGAACATGGTGCCTCCCCTAAGCACTGCAGCTCGGAGCATTATACGGAGTTGGTGAATAATTAAATATGAGGGTTTGAATCTGTTAAATACATCGTACCTGCTATCGGAGATAATAATGTCAAAATTCTCTTTGGCATCTATGTCCAGAAATTTTCGGTGCATATATACCATGTTTCTCAGTATTTTGCGAAAATCTTTTAAAAGCATGGGCACAAGCTGATGCGCTTTCTCTGTGTAGCGAATAGGATAATCTTCAATATCGTAGAATCTTAGAGATGGAAACTCTCTCCTTATTAATGATAACGCACGCCCATGCGATATTATAACAACCTCGTGTCCTTCTTTTACGAGTTTGCGGATTAGGGGCGCGCTCCGGGTGGCATGTCCCAGACCCAGAGAGCACACACCAAACGCAACCTTCATCTATAACCTAAATCAATTGAAACATATAGTTTTTTGCTTTTAATTATACCTGCATGTCTTTTGTTAAATTCCGTATAATATTGGGGTTATCTATGCCCATTAATACAAAGATGGCATCGCCCTCTTGCGATTCTTCTAGAGCTGTTTTAATTGCCATGCGATAGTCATCGAAAACTCTAGCATCTTTGCAGGTGCCTTCTGCTCCCGATTTAATGGTATTAAGAAGCTCTTGCTTATCTCTGCCCCTTAGGTCTTTCGCTCGTGCAGTTATAAATACATGTCCAAAAACTTCGCCTGCGGCGGCACCATCTTCTGTGAGAAGCGATGTCTCTCTATCCCCCGGTATTGCGATTATGGCCCATGCATCATTGGGATTGAGATAGTCTACGTAATCTCTCAGCTTTCTTATAGAATCCGGATTGTGGGCGTAGTCCATAATTATTTTTCGACCTTGATGCTCAAAGGTGTTTAAGCGTCCTGAAAAAGCTCCGGGCATGGTGGCGGAAAGCACAGCCTTTATTACACAGTTGCTTACCTTCATAAGCTTGGCAATGAGCACAGCACAGAGCGTATTTTCCAAATTGCCACGCAGCGCGCCGCCCGCAGCATAGGTTATCGACGCTACAGGCATGATATCCTCCTTTGTAGTGGGGGTTTCATACACTATGTTGGAGTTTTGCACATACACCACTGCTCCGCCGTCAGCTAAAACTCTCTCTACAATTTCGTTTTTCTTTGTTGAAAATGCAGCAGGTTTGCCACGCGCTCTTTCTAAGAGCTTGTTTGCATAGTCATCTTCTGCGTTTATTATATAGTAACCCTCTGGAAGCACTGCCTCTGTTATCACGGATTTGATCCAAAATATGTCATCTAAACTCTCTATGCCATCTACTCCGAGATGGTCTTTTCGAATATTGAGCACGCAGCCAATATATGCCCTATCGTATGCAAGTCCCCTGCGCCATATCCCACCGCGCGCGCATTCAAGAACGGCGACATCTACGCTTTTATCTTTTAGCACGATGTTAGCACTCCATGGACCTGTGGTATCTCCTTCTATTACTTTTTCTTCGTTGATATATATTCCTCCGGTGGTGGTCATTCCCACTCTCTTTCCAGATGCTCTTAACATTCTGCTCACTAGCTGCACAACACTCGTTTTTCCATTTGTGCCCGTGATTGAAATTATGGGTATTCTTCCATCACTTTCTTTAAACAGGTTTTTTATTATCTCCTCTCCAACATCGCGAGGCTTGCCCTTTGTGGGATGTATATGCATTCTTAGCCCAGGAGCGGTGTTAATTTCGATTATGCCACCATTACCCTTGCCCAGAGGCATTTTTATGTCTTTTATAATTGCGTCTACACCGCACACATCGAGCCCTATGGTTTTTGCAGCACGCTCTACTGCTCTTCGTATATCTGGACATATCTCATCGGTCACGTCTATCGCAGTACCGCCAGTGCTAAGATTCGCGTTTCTCCGTAAATATACAATTTGTCCATCTGGAACAATGTCTAGCATGGTGAATCCTTGCTGTTTGAGATACTTTATTTCTTCTTCGCCAATTCTCACTTTTGTTAGATAGTTTTCGTGGCCCCACCCGCGCATAGGGTCGTTGTTTAGCTCATCTACGAGCTCTTTTACTGTGCGTGCTCCGTCGCCAATTATGTAAGGCGGTGTTCTTTTGGACGCTGCAACCATGCGACCGCCTACTACGAGAAATCGATAATCATCGCCTACGAGATGCTCTTCCACGAGCACTTTTGAAGAATGTGTCTTTGCAATATTGTAAGCCATGCGCACGCCCTCATCATCGGTAATGCCGCCCATCACACCTTTGCCATGATGTGAGTCTAAAGGCTTGACTACCACAGGATATCCAATTCTATTTGCAGCATACACGGCCTCATCTGCGTTTTTGACCACATAACCCACGGGCACGGGTATGCCGGCATCTTCCAGCAGCTTTTTGCTCATGTACTTGTCTTTTGCGATGTCAGATGCGAGCAATGAAGTATCGGAGGTTACGCTTGCGCTGATCATCTTCGCCTTTGAGCCGTAGCCAAGCTGAAACATGCTCCACTCCAGCTCGATGGGCATTACAGGTATTCTTCTTTTCTTTGCGGCTTCTACGATGGCTCGAGTGCTAGGTCCAAGTTTCTCGCGGCTATACTCTTTTTTCACATCGTTTAGGTAGCTTTCTATTTCATCGCGGGACATCTCTCCGCCGCCTAGGAGTTTTTCCACAATCTCAAACGCGTACCTTAGCGCAAGTCTAGCTGTTTTCTCGTATTCGTACTCAATTGCCACCCAGTACACATCTTGGGTTATCCAGATGCTCTTTCCAAATTTTACATCTATTCCAAGAAGATTTTGTATCTCTATTGCCAGATGCTCGGATATGTGCGGGAGATACGTGCCCTCTTTAAGCCGAAGTACAAATCCACCTTCAAAATTGTACGAGCACTTGTGCTTTTTTAACCCGGGGAAAAAGGAAAGGAGAGTATCCACAAATCCGAGCACATCTTTCGATGATATGTTCAAAAACTCGTTGAGTTTTACTTCTCCGTATATTACGGGATATAGCGCAAATACATTTGCCCCGCGGAGAGTTCTTATCCTCCGTATCTCAAGCCCCATAGTTAGTCATGCATCGCAAAATATAAATCTTTTCTCCCTTTCCACATGCTGTGAAAGGCATGCTTTTACCAATTGGCGGGCACTTGCAGCTAGTGCCTCATAATCCAATAATACGAAAGATAGAAGACTCTCTACATACTAATAGAATTGCGATAATATCCGCAGCCAGCTCATCGCCCATGAGCTCTGCGAAGAACTATGCGTTTATATTTGAGACATTTGGCATAAGCGCTGACATACTTGCTATATCAAATAGAGAAGATGCAGAGCTTGAAAAATACATTGATTATGTTAAAAAAGCAGGAGGCATATTTTTCACTGGTGGAAACCAGATGAGGCTCACATCTCTTATAGGTGGTACAGCTATACACCGTATTATACTCAAACGTCTAGAAGAAGAGCAAGATTTCATTGTGGCGGGAACTAGTGCAGGTGCATCTGCAATGCCGGAGACTATGATAGCATACGGTGAGGCAGAGGACGCGTTGCTTAAAGGCTCTGTGAAGACTGGCCCGGGGCTCGGATTAATAGGCGGGGTGCTAATTGACACGCATCTAATCACTCGTAACAGAATTTGGCGCTTGTTGCAGGTGGTAGCTGAGAATCCTGCGATAATTGGGATAGGACTTGCTGAAAATACGGGGATGCTCATTCACGGCTCTGGGCGCTGCGAGGTAATTGGAGAAAATGCGGCGGTGATAGTAGATGGCTCAGAGATATCGTACACGAACATACCCGAGCTAGAAGATGACATGCCATTCACAGTGCGAGATATAAAGGTGCATATGCTCACCAACGGGGATAATTACACCTTGCCCTACTTTTGAGTATATCTTTATATCTCTTTTGTGTCTAGAGAAAGCATAAGCTCTAGGATAAAATTTTTTATTGCTCCTCCTATACTCCCGCATGGATTTCAGAGAAATTGAGAGAAAATGGCAGGGTCTGTGGAGCGATGAGCATGTTTTTGAGCCAGTGCCAGATAACAATAGAACTAAGTTTTTCATTACTGTGCCGTATCCGTACATGTCCGGCTCTCTGCACATCGGACACGGAAGAACCTTTACCATGGGAGACATAATTGCTAGATTTAAGAGATTGGAGGGCCACAATGTACTATTTCCCATGGCGTTTCATGTGACGGGCACGCCCGTGCTTGCCATAGCAGACTCTATCAAAAATGGAGATGAGAAAGTAATAGCGTTGTATCGCGATTATATACGCATTTATGAAGATGATGAAGAGAAGGTGGAGGAGATTTTACGCTCTTTTGTCAAGCCTGAAAACATAGCGCAGTATTTTGCAGACAAGGTAATCAAGGATTTTAGAAGCATGGGCTATTCTATTGACTGGCGCAGGAAGTTTCACACTGCCGAGCCGGTGTATAATAAATTTGTAGAATGGCAGTTTAAAAAACTCTACGAAAAAGGAGTGATAAAAAAAGGGAAATATCCTATCACGTACAGCCCTGCGGACTCCAATCCTGTGGGCGAGGACGATATTAAAGACGGAGACACGGATAAGGTTTCAATAATGGAGTTTACCGCTATAAAATTTGAATTTGAAGACGGGTATCTCGTTGCGGCAACGCTGCGCCCTGAGACCATATTCGGCGTGACGAATCTATGGCTCAACCCCGCGGGCGAGTACTGTGAGACCTTAGTCGACGGTGAGAAATGGTACATATCCAAGGAAGCGGCTGAGAAGTTAAAGTACCAGAAAGAGGGCGTGAAAATAGGCAAATGCTTTGATGGCACTTACTTTATCGGCAAGCTTGTAAAAGAGCCGGTGAGCTTGCGAGAGGTGCCGGTTTTGCCCGCGGAGTTTGTCGATGTGGATAATGCCACGGGCGTGGTTTATTCTGTGCCTGCACACGCACCTTACGATTATCAGGCGCTGGTGGATTTGCAACGTGATAAGGAGAAATTGAAGAAATATGGAATAGAAGAGTTAGTAAAAGAG